>CAZIIB010000379.1:0-4502 GCA_964539125.1 uncultured Thermoanaerobaculia bacterium
GGACGACGGCACCTCCCGGGGCGTCCTGGTGCTCTTCGCCGACCTCACCGAGGTCCGGCGCCGGGCCGAGCAGACCCGCCTCGCGGAGAGCTTGCAGCAGATCGGCGAGCTCGCCGCCGGCGTGGCCCACGAGATGCGCAACAGTCTGGCGACGCTCAAGGGCTACCTGACCCTGATCGAGCGAAGCGCCACGCCCAGCGACCGTCATCCGGCGGAAGGCGACGACGTGGCCGACTACGTGGGGGAGATCCGGCGCGAGACCGACCACCTCCAGAGGGTGCTCGAGGACTTCCTCTCCTTCGCCCGGCCCGGGACCGTGCGCCTCGAGGAGATCGATCTCCATCGGCTGGTGGCGCGGGCCGCCGCCGACCCGGTGCTCGCCGGCGCGCCGATCGAGCTGGCGCCCCGGGGCGGGTCGCGCTACCTCCTGCTCGGCGATCCCCAGCTCCTCGAACGGGTGTTCCGTAACCTCTTCCACAACGCCGTCGAGGCCGTCCGGGAGACCGGCGGCGAGGCGGTCGAGGTGACCGTCGGGCGCTCCGGCGAGACCCTCGAGGTGACGGTGGCGGACCGGGGTCCCGGGGTTCCCGAGGAGCTCCGCGAGCGTCTTTTCCATCCCTTCGCCAGCGGCCGGCCCGGCGGCGTGGGTCTCGGGCTGGCCCTCGCCCGGCGCATCGTCGTGGTCCACGGCGGCCGCCTGGAGCTCGAGGACCGGCCCGGAGGCGGTACAGTGGCTCGAGTGCTCCTGCCCACTGGCGGAAACGTTACCGAAGGTGACACCGAGACGGCTTCAGACCCGATGGACGCTCCCCTAGCGCCCGGCGGCTGAGCTCTCAAGCCGCTGATTTCAAAGCGGTTCCCGCCACTCCGGGCCGGCTGGCATCGCAGTTGCTGAAAGAGGCCGGTGTGAAACCGACATCGCGTGGCCCGCGAAGCCGCTCCGACGGCTTCACCCTGGTCGAGGTGCTCGTGGTGCTCGCCCTGCTGGCGACCGTCCTGACCCTCGGCATCCCGGCCCTCCACAACCTGATCCTGCGCAGCCGGACCGAGGGGTTCGCACGCGACCTCTCGATGACCCTGCAGCGCGCGCGCCTCGAGTCGATCAAGAAGAACCGGCCCGCCGCCGTCGCCGTCGACCCCGCCACGAACGACGTGGTGGCCTTCCTCGACGCCGACGCCGACGGCAAGTACGACCCGGACTCGGGCAACCCGCCGGCGACCCTCGATTACGAGATCGTCCGGCTGCCGTTGCCGTCCTGGGTGACGTGGCAGGACCCGGGCGGCAAGGTCGGAGATGAGTCGATCTACGGGCTGACCAAGGTGGAGATCGGCGGAGGCGACCACAAGGCCGCGATCTTCCGGCCCGACGGTTCGATCACCGACCCCGGAAACGACCCGGACGCATTCGAGAACAGCGTCCTCAACGCCTTCGCCTTCCGGATCGCCGACGCGCGGCAAAACTATCTGGAGGTCCAGATCGCCCCGCCGGCCACCGCCAAGATCCAGATCCTCAAGTACCAGGACACCGGATCGGGCTCCGAATGGCTCTCCACCGGCGATCTGACCAACCCCGACACCAAGCGCTGGGAGTGGAACTGATGCGTCCGAACCAGACCGCCCGCGAGCGCGGCTTCTCCCTCGTCGAAGTGTTGGTAGCCGCCCTCATCCTGGGGATCATCGCCCTCGGCCTGGTGCCGCTCTACACCCGGTCGATCCGGAGCAACTTCGAGGGCTTCGACTCGACTCAGGTGAGCAACTTCGCCAAGTCCCGGGCGGAGGCGTATCTCCAGTTCCCCTTCTTGAGCGCTCCCCTGACGGTTCCCGGTGGATCGACCGAGCTTTCGGTCCAGGACTTCTACTCGGCGAAGGATCACGACTGGGTCGACGCCGTGCTCGCCGGGGACGCGGCGCTGTTCACCCGCACGACCACCGTGCGCCAGTTCTCGGTCTCCGATCTGAAGACACCGCTCAACGGCGACGCGGACCCGGGCCAGGTCCACCTCAAGGAGATCACGGTGACGGTCCAGGACGACCGGGGCGGCGGCTCCCTGGGGACTCCCAAGGCGATCGCGGTCCGGGTGTTCAAGTCCCAATAGGACGAGACGACCATGGAGCTCAAGCTCATGAGGACCACGCCTTCCAAAGCCGGCCGCCCCGCCGAGGCCGGATTCACCCTGCTCGAAGCCGTCGTCTCCCTGGGGGTCATGGCCATCGTGCTGGTGGGGCTGCTGGGGCTCTTCGAGTTCAACAGCCGGGTGGCCCGGGCCCAGGTCAACGTGGCGGAGATGCAGCAGTCGCTGCGCGCCGCCCAGACCAGTATGAGCCGCGAGGTGCGCATGGCAGGGCGGGGCAGCCTGCCCATCTCCGTCACCAAGCACCAGGTGCCCGACGGCGTTGCCGTCGCGGTGGAGGACAACGTCCGCGCCAACACGATTATCGGCGGCGACTCGAAGGCTGCGGTCGTCCCCGGCACCGACGTTCTCACCATCCGCGGCGTCTTCCACACGCCCATGTACCAGGTCAATACGGCGGCCGACGGAAAGGTCGACAGCACGGGGACTGGGAAGGTGACCGTGCGGGCGGTCAGCCCGACCGGAATCACCCAGGATCTCAAGCCGCTTCAGGACGCGATCGCCAAGGGCCGGCCCGAGGCCTTGCTCCTGGTCAGCGCCCTCGACGACTCGATCCAGGCGGTCGTCGAGCTCACCGGAAGCTCCCAGGACAACGGCGACAGCGTGGTTCTCGACTACACCAAGGACGGAACCTACGGTCCCAAGTACCTCGACCTCTCGGACGGCTTCCCGTCCACCCTCAACTCCGTGGCCGCCGTGGGTCTCCTCGAGGAGTACCAGTACTACATCCGAGACGACGAGACCGGGCCCATCCTCTCCCGGGCGCGGCTCTACCCGGGCACCAACGTGGCCTACGCCGGCGTAGCGGAGAATCTCTACCAGGACATCGCCGACAACATCCTGGATCTCCAGGTGGCGCTCGGGATCGACACGGACAACAACGAGACGATCGAGGAGACGGCGACCGGCGCGGATGACGACTGGCTGTTCAACTCGTCCGACGACGTCGACTCTTCCGGCGACCCGAAGACTCCGTCCATGTGGTATGGCGACGACAAGCCCCTCTACTACGTGCGAATCGACACCCTGGCCCGCACCGACCACATCGACCCCAAGTATGTCTCGCCGCCGATCCAGGCGATCGAGGATCACGCTTACAACGAGCCCGCCCAACCGCCGGCCGATGCCGGCCTGGACCGCGCGTACCGGCGCCGCCTCTTGCAGACCGTGGTCGACCTGAGGAACGTGTCATGAGCCCTCGAATCCCGAAGCCCGTCGCCGCCGGCCACCGCTCGTCGGAGGCGGGCAGCGCCTACCTGATCGCGCTCCTCGCCCTGGTGGTCCTGACCATCATCGGGCTCTCCCTGTCGCTCATCACCCAGACGGAGATGCAGATCGGAGCCAACCAGCGGACCATCGAGCGGACCTTCTACTCCGCCGACTCCGGGATCGCCCTCTCGACCGCCAACACCCTGGTCACACACCGGCCGGCCTGGAGCCAGATCTACAAGCTGCCGGACCCGACGGCCAGCGGCTTCGCGCTCACCAACGAGGTGGACGTCTCGCCCTTCTACCCCATCTCTTCCGGCCCGTGCAACCTGTGCGACATCAGCAACGCCGGCCAGTACGGAGCGCACGTCTATGAGAAGGCGAACCACGCGGTGACCTCGACCGCCATCCGTCGCATCTCGGGCGACGACCAGGTGAGCCTCGGCGAGCGGTCCCTGACCGCGATGGTGGAGTTCCAGCCCTGGGAGCTGCCCCCTACTGCCGTGCGCGCCGTCGTAGACAAGAAGCAGCTCGACACGATCAAGTTCTGACACCGAGCCCTAGACACCCCGGGGAGCAGATCATGAATCAGCGCCGCCGCCATCCGCGAGGGTCTTCGGCCCTCACCCTTCTCGCCGCCATCACATTGGTCGGGGGGATCATTCTGATCACCTCGAGCGTCCGCGCCTCTGACGACATCGACCTGCTGCGCATCAACGGCGGCCAGCCCTACGTCTACTTCATCATCGACACCTCGGGTTCGATGGTTCTCGACCAGAACGACAACTGGGTGCCGGCGAGCGGCGACGATCCCGGCATCACCGGCTCGAGCGACCGGCCCACGTCGAAGTTCTACGGCATCAAGAAGGCGATCTACGACGTGATCAAGGCCGTGCCCCAAAACGTCCACCTCGGCCTCGCAGGCTTCAACCAGGACCAGCTCCACGTCACCGCCAAGCACTGGCTCTACCACCCTACCGCCCCCGCCACGCTCGCCACCGGTCTCACCTATCCCGCCTCGACCGACGAGAACTGGGTGTTCGGAAAGCACATCAACGCCACCGGGGAGGCGGGCACGTGCGACGCACCCCTCAGCCTGGGCAGCAACCTGGCCAAGATCAACGACTTCCCGCGCCTGGGCGTGGCCGGCCTCTCCCAGAC
>CAZIIB010000380.1:0-4485 GCA_964539125.1 uncultured Thermoanaerobaculia bacterium
TACCTCGCACCGTGCTCTTCGGTGGCGGTCCTGAGCTGATCCACCGCGGTCCGTAGCTCCTCCCTCGTCTCGTCGAGCTCTTGCCGGACCCGGGCGGGGGTCGCCTCGACCTCCCCGCCCCCTTCATCCGACGCGACGGAGGTCCCACGCGAGACCGGCCGGTCTCGGAAGGCGACGAGAAAGAGCCCGCCGGCAGGGGAGACGGAGGTCATCGGCTCGATGACGATCTCGACCCGAGCGCTGGCCGTGTCCCGCCCCAGCCGCATGCCGGTGACCGTCACCTGCCGCTGGTTCTCGATGGCCTCGGCGAGACCGGCGCGCACCTTGGCGTAGAGCTCGGGCCGCACCCAGGAGAGCAGGTCCGATCGAGCCGCGCCCCGCGGCTGCTCGAGGTATTCGCCCGTCGGACCGAAGAGGTAGAGGATCTCGAGCTTCCGGTCGACCACCACGCAGGGCGAGGTGAAGCGTTCGAGCACCACCTTTTCGATCAGGCGGGTGGTCTTCGCTCCCTCGTTCGGTCCCTCCCCCCTCTTGCGCACGAGCCGCGCCGGGCTTAGAGCGGCCGCCCGGCGCGCCCGGCGGTACCGGTGCGCCCCCGCGAGCCCGATGGGGCGGAAGAACCGGTGCTCGCCTGAAATCGCCTCGTCGAACAGATCGCTCCGCCCGCCGATCGTCTCGGAGGAGCCGAGCCACAAGGTGCCCTGGGGCTGAAGCGAGAAGTGAAACAGCTCGAGCAACCGCTCCTGTGCGGCCGGCTGGAGATAGATGAGCACGTTGCGGCAGCTCACCAGGTCGAGGTGGGCGAACGGTGGATCGGAGAGCAGGTCGTGGGCCGCGAAGGTGACCGCCTCGCGCAGCATCTGCTCGACCTCGAAACCCTCGCCGGACCGCCGGAAGAACCGGCGCAGGCGATCCGCTGACACGGACTCTCCGATCGTTGCGGGGTATCGCCCCCGCCGGGCGACGGCCAGCGCTCGATCGCTGGCGTCGGAGGCGAACACCTGCAAGTCGAGTCGGCTTCCCACGCTCGCGAGATGCTCGAGGAACACCATGGCCAGGCTGTAGGCCTCCTCGCCGGTGGCGCAGCCCGCCGACCAGACTCGCAGCATGGTGGCGTCGCGGCTCCTCTCGACCAGCTCCGGCACGATTTCTCGTGCCAGGGCCTCCCAGTCCTCGGGATCGCGGAAGAAGCGCGTGACGCCGATCAGGAGGTCGCGATAGAGCTCGTCGACCTCCTCCGGATCTGTCCGCAGGTACTCGAGATAGTCCTGCCACCCGGAGAGGTGCCTGAGCTCGATGCGCCGGTGGGTCCGGCGCTCGAGAGTCCCCGTCTTGTAGTTGCGAAAGTCGACGCGGTAGCGTCCGCCGAGCAGCGCCAGGATCGCCGGAAGCCCCACTTCGCCCGTCTCGCGGGCGGCCTGCCGTTCGGGCTCTCCGACACCGGGGCGGACCCGGGGTGCGGCGGCGTAGCGGAGGAGGATCTCCCCCATGTCCCGCGGTGGAACGACCGTGTCGGCGGCACCGCTGTCGATGGCGCTCCGCGGCATCCCGTCGTACTCGGCCGTCTCGGGATCCTGAACCAGGCACAACCCTCCCGCCGAGCGAATGTCCTCCAGGCCCGCGGTCCCGTCGTTTCCGGTTCCGGAGAGCACGATGCCGACCGCGCTCTCCCCCTGATCCGCGGCCAGCGCGGAGAAGAATGTGTCGATAGGCCTGGCGCGGTAGTGAGGCTCCTCGGGCGCGCCGGCGATCAAGGCTCCGCCGCGGATCCCCAGCGAGGTCGCGGGCGCGATGATGTAGACATGGTCGGGCTCGACGCGTTCGTTGCCGGTGACCTGCGAGACCTCCATGGACGTCGCTTTCTGCAGGATGGCGGCGACATGGCTCTCCTCGGCGGGCGCCAGGTGGAGGACCACGATGAACGCCAGGCCCTGATCGGCCGGGGCTCCCTGGAGGAGCTCCTGGCACGCACCGAGCCCGCCGGCGGACGCGCCGATACCGACGACCAGAGTCGGCGGTGTGGTTTCGGCAGGTGCCGGAGGCCGGTGGCGTGCTGGAATGGGGGCCATGGGGTTCGGCTCGTCGAGAGGCCACCTGTGAAGACCCGCCGCGGAGCGTGCTTCACCGAGTTTCCGGACGGGACGTGAACGATCGGATGGGGCGACACCAGCAGCTTAGGGCCCGAGGCGGCCCGCCGTGAAGCGCAATTTCTACCCGGGAGCCCTGCCGCCGGTTCAGTAGCTTCTACGGAGTCGGCCTGAGAGCTCTCTCGCCTCGAGAGAAGCCCCCGCGCTCCTCCTCCCGCCTTGGATTCACCCGGCAAGACCCCAGGGCACAAGACAAGGGATTCGTGAATCAGACCACCAGACGTCCAACGAGGGCGAAATCGCGACGAACGCGCCGAGTTACCTGGGTAGCAGAGAGAGCGTGAGGGGGCGTCCCCTTCCCCCCAGACCACAGCGCTTCGCGCTGCGGTGCCCGGCGGGAAGGGGATCTGGGGGATGCGGGGGGCATCCGATGAATCGGGCGGTCTGGAGGTGCCGTTCCGATGGGCGCAGGCTGAAGCGCTCGACGTGGGCGGGGGGACCTCCGGCGCCCGAAGCCTGAAGCGCTCGAGATGCCTCGTCGGTTCGAGGCGGAGCTTCGTTGGGTGTTTCGGCCAACGCTTGCGGGTGGGCAGGCGCCGCGCGTCTCCGGTGGGCTATGATCCGAGAGACGAACCGCGATGAGAGATTCCGGACCCTTGCCGACGTTCGATGCCAAGCCGGTCATCATCGGTGCCGGGCTGTCGGGGGTGGTGATCAGCCACTACCTCTCGCAGGCCGGCGTCGGACACGTGCTGCTCGGGGCGCGCCCGACCTCGCGGCCGCGGCTCGGAGAGTCCATCGACCCGGCGGGCTCGGTTGCGCTGCTCGAGTTCTTCCCCGAGTACTCGGAGTACTACCACCTCAAGCGCTACGTCTCGGTCTACTCCGGCGGCTACGCCGCGATCTGCGACTTCCGGCACAAGGCGAGCCGCTCGCTCGGGCTCCGGATGCTCGGGTTCCGTGCCGGCGACGTGTTCATCCACGTCGATCGGATCGGCTTCGACCTCGCCCTGTTCGAGCGCACGGTCGCCCACCCCTTGTGCGCGCATGCCGACCTGCGGGTCGAATCGATGAGCTACGACGAGGCGTCGGATCGCATCCAGGAGCTGCGCCTCTCGGATGGATCCGTGGTGCGGCCGCGCTACGTCTTCGACGCCACCAACCACCTGCGGCTCGTCGCTCGCAGCGTCGGGGTGCCGATCCAGTGGCTCGGCGAGCTGCAGCGGGTGGCCTTTCGCCACTACCGCAAGCCCGGGGGTGGTCCGGGAGACCGCGAGGCCGGCGGCTGGCGCCACTGCACGAGCCTGATGAGGCTCTATCGGCGCTGGGACGGTATCGACGGCTTCGCCTGGTGCATACCGCTCGGCGGCTACGCGTCGGTGGGCATCAGTGTGGACGCCGGCGACCAGGGACCGGCCGACGAGGCGTTGGTCGAGCTGGCCGCCGACGCCTACGCCCGCCGCGGCCTCGACGTCCGCGAGCACTTTCCCGAGCGCTCGGAGGTGGTCGCGGTCCGCAATCGCTACTTCATGCACGAGCGTGCCTATGGCGGCAACTGGCTGCTCGCCGGGCCCTCCTTCGGCCAGGTATGGTTCCCGACCTCCTCGGGAGTGGGCACCGCCCTGTTCGCCGGCGCCATCGCTGCCCGCATGCTGGAGTCGCCGGGCAGGTTCGGCTCGGCGTACGAGGCCTACGTGCGCGCCCTGCTGCGCTCCCACGTGCTGTTCGACCAGATGATCGCCAGCGACGCCGACCAGCTGACGCGGAGGCGCATCAAGAGGGTGGCCGAGCAGATCGTCGCAGAGAACATCCAACGGGTCGCGCGGCTGTCGATCGTCCACGGCGGCACGGCGGCGCGAGCTTGCGGCTGGTGGGTCCGGCACCTCTCCCACCCGCCCCTCGCCAACGCCGGTTGGCGCGTCCACGAGGCCGATCTTCCGGCACAGACCGCGTCGATCTACCCAGCGCCATGAGCCCGGCGACGGGCGGGAGCCTCTATCCTGCCGAGTTCGCCGCCCTCCACTCGTCGGTCATGCTCGGCGGTCACCGCATCGCGTACCTCGACAGCGCCGTCACCGACTCGCCCGGCGCGCCCGAGCGCAGCGCCGCGACCCTGTTGCTGATCCACGGCAACCTGACCAGCGGCTATGTCTACCACCGGCTCCTGGAGCACCTCCCGGCCGGCTACCGCTGCATCGTCCCCGACCTCTTGGGCTTCGGCATGTCGGACAAGCCGCGGGCCGAGTCCGCATACTCGCTCTCTTCCCACATGCGACTCGTCGGAGAGCTGGTCGCGGAGCTCGGGCTCGAGGACCTGATCCTGGTCGGCCACGACTGGGGCGGCCCGATCGGCCTGGGCGCGGCGCTAGCGGACCGCGCGCGCTATCGAGGGCTGGTC
>CAZIIB010000381.1:0-4467 GCA_964539125.1 uncultured Thermoanaerobaculia bacterium
CCTGGTCCTCGATCCAGAGGTCGGTCGGGTCGGTCGGGTCCGCGGTAAGCGTACCGACCACGCCCCGCCCGATCGACGGGAGCACTGTGGCCACCGGATTCGTCCCGCCGGCGCTTTCCTGGTCGACCCTCAGGCTGCCCCAGGTCGACTGCGAGGTCCGCGTGAAGACGGTGCCCGGAGCCGCGAAGTGGCTGCTGTCGCAACCGTAGCCCCCGCCCTCGGCGTGAACCTGAGTCGCTGGATCGAACCCCGCCCAGGCGTCGACGACGAGCGCGACTCGGCCGCCGCCGCCCGCGCCGTTGGCGGAGTAGCAGCCGTAAGTGCCTCTTCCGCCGCCGACGTCGATCGTCCCGGCACCCGAAAGAGAGCTCGTACGAACCGCCACGGTACCGCCGGCACCCGCGTGGTCTCCGTTGCCGTACGAGAACATTCCCTGCGCCAGGATCTCGCCGTCGAGCACGATGGACGAAGCGTCGATCTCGACCACACCCCCTCCCGGAGCTCCCCTGGAGCCCGCACCTCCGCCCCCGGCGAGATGTGGCACATAGACGCTGTCGTAGATCTCGCCCGGAGGGTCCGTGCTGTTTCCGAGACCTCCCGTCCCCCCATGGCTGCCACCGCCGTTGGAGAGCGAGCCGGCGACGTAGGGCGGCGCTCCGCCCAACTCGAATCCGGCGTAGCTCGCGTCGATCCGTGCTCCCGATTCGACGGTAAGCTGCCCGGACACCTCGAAGCGGACTTCACTTCCGGAGGCGGGCTTCACGACCGCACCTTGCTTCACGATCAGGTTCTGCGCAATGAGGTCTCCCGAGACCTTCGCCTCCCCTTCGAGAATCACCTCGGAGCCGACGACTGGATCGGTTGATTCCAGACTTCCGCCGTTGCGCAAGACGATCCGGTCGAAGCGGAACTCCCCGCGATAGCTCGCCGCGCCCGAGACTCCGCCGGCGCCTTCGAGAAGAGCCCGGCCCTGCTCGTCGATCTCCATCACGCGGAAGGTCCCAAGGGTGCCGCCCGCGCCGTCGAGCAGCGTCATCCAGGCACCGATCCAACGCGGGAGAAGGGGCGTGGCGGAGGTCAGCAAGGCATCATCTCCGACATCCTCGACCATGGTGACGAGGCCTTCGTCCAGGGCGGGGAGAGTCGTCGGGGCGACGTCTCTCGAACTCCCGTCCGCGTTCAGGCCGCCGTCGATCACCAGCTCTCCGTTCTCCTCGCCGGGAACCTGGAGCAGGATGGTGCCGGGAGCCTCGAAGGTGACGGAGTCCTGGGTGTGGCGGCCGCCCCAGGCCTCAATCTGGCTCGTCGGATCGAAGTCGGTCAGGGGAGAACCGACGTGGACCGCAACGCGGCCTCCGCCGCCTCCTCCCGCAACTACCCAGGAGTAGTAGTAGCCCCTTCCCCCGGAGGCTGCGATCCGCCCGCTCCCCGAGAGGCTGCCCGCGTAGATCGAAACCGTCCCGCCGGCCCCCGCGTGATGGGCATGCTCACCATCGCCATCCCGGCCCTGGGCGAGAAGCTCTCCGTCCAGCACCATCTCGCCAGCCTCGATCTCGATGACCCCGCCTCCCGGATACCCGACCGAGCCGGCTCCGCCACCGCCGGACTGGCGAGGTTCGAAGATGCTGTCGTAGACCTCGCCGGCGGGCCCGGAGGTCACCGGCGAACCACCCATGCCGCCATGGCTTCCTCCTGTCCCGTTCAGCGAGCCGCTGATGTTCGGAGGCGCTCCTCCGTCCTTGTAGCCGAAGTGGCTCACGTCCAGCAACGCTCCGGCCTCGATCGTCATCGCCCCGGACGCTTCGACCTCCAGGCGGTCGCCCGACACCGGCTTGACCACCGCGTCCGCAGAGACCCGGAGGGTATCCACTTCCAGGCGTCCGCCGAGGGCGACCGAATCCGACAGGGTGACCGCCGCGCGGACCGGGTCGGCCGCCTGGATGCCCGCGCCACGGAGGACGGTGACATCGTCGAAGTGGTATTCCCCGGAATAAGCCGCCGGCGTCGCAACCGCCGCGGCACCCTCGAGGAGCGCCCTGCCGTCGGTGGCGATCTCCAGGACGCGGAAGGTCCCGAGGCTCGCGCCCGAAGCGTCGCTCAGAGCCACCCAGGCTCCCTCCCACCTGGGCAAGAACCCACCGGCTCGGGCCATCCAGGCGTCGGTGGCCGCCGGCTCGAAGGAATCGATCAGGCCGCCTCCAAGCTCGGGAAGCTCAGTGGGCGCCTTGGAGACACGAGGAGAGCCGTCCGACTTCGCGCCGTTGTCGATCCGAAGGGTGCCCGCTGTGCTCGTACTCTCTTCTACGAAAATCGTCCCGGCCGCCGCATAACCAACCGTGTAGGTGCAGGCGGCGAGCTCCCCACCGCGGGAAGTGATCTGTGCCGCGGGATCGAAGTCGACGAGGCTTCCCGCATGAAGCGCGACCCTTCCTCCACCGCCGCTGCCGGCGGAGCTGTAGCACGTCGAGCTCTTGCCGCCCGACGCATCGATTTGCCCGATCCCCGCAATGCTGGCGGCGGTCAGGTTCACTGCGCCGCCTGCGACGGCCGGCTGGTTGACGGTTGTGTAGGAGACGCCCCTACTCAGGAGGTCGCCGTCGAGGACGATCTCGTCCGCCTCCAGATCGACGCTCCCGCCACCGGAGCGCCCTCCGCTGGCCGAGCCCCCGCCCCCTGGGTACCTCGGCCTGTAGACACTTCCGAAGACGTCGCCCACCGGTCCCGGCCCGCCAGCGATGATTCCGGCCCCGCCGTGGCTTCCGCCGGCATCGCTCTGTGAGGCCAGAACCCATGCCGGCGCCTCCCCGGCACCGAACCCGAAGCCCGACACGTCGATCGTCGCACCACATTGGACTCGGATGGACTGGCCCGCCTTCACCCGGAGCTCGCTGTCGCCGGACGCCAGCGTCAGCGTCACCCCACCCATGAGGTCGAGACGCCCGAGGTCCAGGGGCTCCCGCACCAGGAAATCGCCGCCCGCAAGCGTGAGCTGTTGGCCTCCGTACGTATCGAAGAGGCTCCCTCCGCCCTGCCGGATCTCACCGTTCGGCACGGACACCGTGAGCTCCCTGAACCCCAGGTTCCCCGCAAAGTCCCGCGCTTCGATTCGCAGCAGGTAACTCGCCCCCTGCGGCGCGCCGTCGGGCGGGCGCCACTCGAAGGTCGCCGAGGCCGACGGCTCGTTCACCGGAGTCACCCGTTCCTCCTCGATCCCGTCCACGTAGAATCGGAGACTCTCGATCGCTTCGTCGTCGGAGACCTCGGCCGAGAAAGTGCTGGAGTAGCCGGGGAGCACGGCGTCGCCGTCCCGACCGCAGCCCGCGCCGACCTGAGGCGGACTCCCGTTGACCCGAGGAGCCACTTCGATCGTTCGCACCTCGGAGCTGGAGTTCCCGAAGAGATCGGTCGCCGTCACCGTCACCTCGAGGCTGCTCACCGTGACGACGACCGGCGCGAGAGCCGTGAGCTCGTAGGGCGTCTCGGAGTCCGTCCAGCTCCATTCGCCCAGCGCCACCTCGACCGTCGCGACACCTCGCTCGTCGGTCGCCGTGACCGTGACCGGCACGTCGTCGCCGGAGGTGAAGCTGGTGCCTGCCGCGAAGTCGACGGAGAGGATCTGCGGCGGGATCGTGTCCACGGTCCAGAAGGTGGTGGTCACCGGCTGGCTCATGGCGTTGCCGCTGTTGTCGCGCACGCCCTGCACGGTGAGCTGGTAGTGACGGTCGGTCGCCAGGCCGGTTGCCGGGGTCAGGAGGACCTGGCGCTCGCCCGCGATCTGCTGGAAGGTGGTGGTGACGCCGGCGCCGCTGCCGAGGTCGGTGAGCTGGAAGGCGCTCCCGGAGAGGGAGTCGAAGGCCACCTTCTCGGAGAAGGTCACCAGGATCGAGGCGTCCACCGGAATCTGGCTCTCACCGTCCCGGGGCACGATGTCCACCACCGCGGGGGGCACCACGTCGACCGTGTTGAAGGTGGTCCGGGCCATCTCCCCCAAGCTGCGGCCGGCGAGGTCGTAGGCGCCCTGGACGATCACCTCGTAGCCGGTGAAGCTCGCCAGGGCCGAGCTCGGCGTCAGGGTGAGGACGGTGTCGCCCTCCGACCAGCTCGCCGAGTAGCCGACGCCGTAGCTCGACAGCTTGCGGAAGATCACCCAGGAGCCGCTCCACCGGGAGACGTCGACCGGCTCGCTGAAGCGGACAGTCACCGGCGTCGCGAGGGGCACGTCGGCACTGCCGGAGGTCGGCTCGATGGAGACCACGGCCGGGTCGTCGTCGTCGAGGACGAGGGTGCCCAGGTCGTCGACCTCGCCGTCGCTCGACATGGAGCCGAAGCGCTGGATCGTCCCCGGGCCGTAGCTCTGCTGTACGAAAACGGTGTAGCTCCCCAGGGGCACCGTCTCGAACGAGAAGTCACCGTTTTCGTCCGCCAGAGTCTGGAGGGTTCGGCTGCCCCGGGTCACGACCACCAGGG
>CAZIIB010000382.1:0-4463 GCA_964539125.1 uncultured Thermoanaerobaculia bacterium
CCTCGGCCTCGCGGTCCTCACCCAGGGTCCCCCCGGCCTGCTGCCGCTTCTGGCGATCCTCCCGTTCGCCGGCCTCACGCGCGGCTGGGCCGGTCTCCGGCGCCTGGTCTCCATCGGCTCGCTGGCTCTGTTCGTGGTGGTCGGATTCTGGTGGTACGGGACGGTCATCGCCCTCCACCCCGACCTCCTGCGCTACTTCCTGCGCTTCGCGGTGGCCGACCGGCTCTTCGCACCGCTCCACCACCGCGCCGGCGCCTGGTACGCCGCCCCGGTGGTCTACCTCCCGACCCTGTTCGTGGGGAGCCTGCCCTGGGTCCTGCCCTTGGCCCGCGGGCTCCGCCGCCTCCCGGAGATCCTCCGGCCGGCGAGCTGGCGTCGCCGCCTCGCCCGCGATCCGGCGACCGCCTTTCTTATCCTGTGGCTCCTGGTGCCCCTCGCCCTCTTCTTCGTGGCGCGCTCCCGCCTGCCTTTCTACGTCCTTCCCCTCTTCGCGCCCCTCTCACTGCTGCTGGCCGGGATGGGGCCCCGAGACCCGGCCCGCGACCGCGGCGACGAGCGGGGGCCGGCCGCCGTACGCCGGGCGCCGATCTTCGACCCGCGGCGGACCCGCCACCGCGTTCTCCTGGCCGTCTGGGTCGCCGTCCTCCTGGGCCTCAAAGTGGTCTCGGCCCACGTCGAGTGGCCGCAAGACTCCCGGCGCCTCGCCCGCGTCGTTCGCGCCGCCGTCGACCGGCCCCTGAACGAGGTGGTGTTCGTCGACCTCCGGCCCCGCTACGGCCTGTCCCTCTACCTGGACTCCGAGATCGAGGAGATCGACCTGCAGCCGGGGAGCCGTCCTCACAATCCCCTCGCCCCCGGGCGGAGCCTCGCCGAGGAGCTGGGACAGCGGGGAGCCCAAGTCTTCGTGGTCCGCGACGGCGCCCAGGGCCGCTTCGAGGCGGCCGCCGCGGAGCGCGGTTGCAGCACCCTCGCACGCGGCCACGACGGCGAGCTGCGGTTCTTCGTCCTGGAACCGGCGCCGGGGGCTCTCGCCTGGCAGGCGAAGATGTGCAAGTCGGAATACGCGCCCGCCGGGGTCGTCTACCATCTCGGACCGGAGATCCCCTTCCCGGGCGCCCCGGGCCGTCGGTGAGGGCCGCTCTCCAGGCTTCCCCGACCTTTCGCGGGGGCTGCCCGACGGGAGCCTCCCGCCGGTCACGGTGGGGCCTGGAACGCGTGGAAGTCGGCTTCGCTGGCCGGCGGGCCCTCGGGGTGTACGTAGGTGCGGACGGCGCCGGTCGCGGTGTCGACCACCCGGACCTGGTAGGCGTCCGCCGCCAAGCCGTCGACGGCGACCCAGAAGGCACCGTTGACCGACCGCCCGTCGACCACCTCCACGGCTACGTCCATCACCTCGGGGTCGTAGAACCAGAAGGCTCCGGCCGCCCAGGGCTCGGGGGCCGCGGCCACCGGGCTCGCGATGCCCAGGTCCGGCACGCCGAAGACCCGCACCCGAAAGCGCCCGTCGAGCAGGCAGAGGCTCTCCGCGTTTGCCTCGCAGGGGCCCGGGTCCTCGACGGGGGCCAGGGGTGCGTCGCGGGGCGATCCGGGCTCGGGCGGCGGCGGGTTGAGGGCGGCGGGCGTACAGGCCTCGGACCCCGCGCCGTCGCCCTGCCAGCCGGGCGGCTCGGGCAGCGGTGGAACGTCTTCGGTGTCGGCCTCGGTCGCTGCCCGGGACCTCGGAAAGACCAGGTTCCGGCTCAGGCCCGTGACCCGGTCGGTGACCGTGACCGTGGTCTCGAGGCCCGACGCGCCGGCGCCTGCCAGCCAGAATCGCCCGTTGACGTCGCGGCAGTCGAGGACCCGGACGGCGGCGAGAAGCCGCCGGCGCCCGGGTAGGCCGAAGGTGCCGCCGCTTGCGGAGACCGCCGCCGGCCGCGCCGCGCCGTAGCGCCCTTCCGCGTCCCGCCAGGCGGCCCGGGCCTCGAACCGACCTTCCTGGAAGATGAGGGGTTTCGAGCCCACCCACCGGGTCTGCCAGAGGCCCGCCCGGGTGCCGGTCCCGTACGAATAGAGATGATCGGGCGCCGAGGGCTGGGCCACCGCCGCCTGCTCCCAATCGTCCGGCGAGTCCTCCGGCTCTGGGAGCACCCGCCAGGTGACGCCGCCGTCGACGCTGCGCCGCAGCTCCTGCCCGCCCTGGACGTACCGGCTGACGTAGAACGTGGCCGGCGACTCGGGAACGACCAGAAAGAGCGCTCCGGGAAAGCCCGTCGGTTCCCAAGTCTCGCCGCCGTCGGTGCTCTTCGAGAGCGGCGTGTAGAGGACCGAGGGGCTCCCGGGCACCAGGGCGAGTTGTAGGAGCTCGTCGCCGTCGGCCACGCTCCGCCACGTAGAGCCCCCGTCGTCGCTCCGGTAGAGCGTCGTGTCCGGCTCCGCGCCCACGATGTAGGTCCTGGCAAGGGCGTAGGCGCGATTCCGCCGGGCCGGGTCGAAGAGGAGCTGGCGGGCGGAGGTGTAGCCCGAGAAGCTCAGGGTCTCCCGCCAGGTGTGGCCGGCGTCGTCGCTCCGCACCACGCTCCCGTCACGGATGCCGAAGAATCGGTGTGCCTCGTGGGGATCGATTACCAGCTCCGAGAAACCGCGGCCGGAGAGTTGCCGAACGCCCGTGCCCGCCTCGTCGGCCACGAAGAGCCCCCGGTCGGTCGCCAGGAAGACGCTTGCGGGCCAGCGGGCGTCGAGCACCACCTGGGCGACCCGTGCGTCGAGGCCGGGCAGCCAGCGCGACCAGGTGGCGCCATCGTCGCCGCTGCGCCAGAGCCAGTCGAACGAGCCTCCTTCCGGCCCCTCCGCGCCGGGGGTCACGAGGTAGAGCACCCGGGCGTCTCCCGGGTCGAAGGCCAGCCAACGAGCGTACAGGTCCCTGAAGCCGTCACTGGTCCACGACCAGCTCCCGCCGCCGTCCCGGCTGGTGTAGACGCCCACGACCGCGGTGGCGAGGAAGAAGGTCTCGGGAGACGAGCGCTCGATCGCGAGGTCCGCGAGGTATCCGTTCGAGCGGGGGTCCTTCACGAGCAGGGGGTCCCAGCTCTCCCCGCCGTCGCGGCTCTCGGCGATCTCGAAGATGGAGACCAGAAAGAGGCGATCCGGGTCCGCGGGGTGGACCACCAGCCGTCCCGAATGCTCGAAGGGCTGCGCGGCGAGCTCTCGCCAGCTCGCGCCCCCGTCGTCGCTGCGGAAGAGGGACTCGCCCCGCGCGTAGAGCCGACCCGGGGAGCCCGGCGCGACGGCGAAGGTCGTCAGGTCGTGGAGCCTGCCGGCGCTCGACAGCTCGCTCGCGTCGGCCCAGGTCTGCCCGTCGTCGGAGCTCTTTATCACGCCCTCCCCGAGCGCCAGGTACACCACCCCGTGGCTCGCCGGCGCCGTCTCCAGACCCACGAACGCGCGGGAGTCGGAGACCTCCTCGAGCACCTGGTGCCAGGTGACACCGCCGTCGGCGCTCCGATAGACCGCGACCGTCGGGTCGTAGGGCATCGGAAAGCCGGCCGCGAACACCACGTCGGGGTCGGCGGAGGAGACCGCCAGGCCGTACCACGCCGGCGGTACTCCGCGGCGCTCCCAGGTCGCTCCGCCGTCCCGGCTCCGGTACAGGCCGTCGGCGCCGGAGAGTCCACCGCGGACCGTCGCGTACACCGTCCTCGGCCGCGTCGGGGCGAGGGTCAGGAGCGACACGCTTCCGGCCGCCAGGCCATCGCGCAAGGGGATCCAGCGCCGCCCGCCGTTCCGGGTCAGGTACAGGTCTCCCGACTGCGTGACGGCGTAGACCCGACCCGGCGCGGAGGGGTCGCCGACGAGGTTCTGGACCGTCGCGCCCGGAGGACCGGTGGGAGTCCACCGGTCGACACCCGCCCGGCCGGCGGAGGCCAGCAAGGCCATGGCGAGGGCGAGCTCTGCGACGGCGCGAAAGCGGTGGGGCCCCGCGAGCGGGCAGTGTAGGAAGTCGAGCATGATCAGACTCTCCCGTAGGCCACGGGAACCTGGCGGCGACCGGTGCCGGGGTCCGCTTCTTGCGATTATGACATACAGTCTTGCAGCAGACACCGTCAGGTGGGGACCTCGTCGCAATCCTGTAGATTGTCGCGGTGTCCGCGACGCCCCCCTTGATCCAGCTCGACCGCCTCTCCCGCGCCTTTCGCGAGGGCGGAGTCGAACGCTCGGTCCTGTCGGAGGTGAACGCCTCCATCGCAGCCGGCGAGCTCGCCGTGATCCTGGGGCGGAGTGGCTCGGGCAAGTCGACGCTGCTCAACCTGATCGCCGGGATCGACCTGCCCACCTCCGGCCGGGTGGTGGTGGACGGGCGCGAGCTGGGCGCCCTGTCCGAGCGGGAGCGGACCCTCTTCCGCCGCGACCACGTGGGCTTCGTCTTCCAGTTCTTCAACCTGATCCCGACGCTCACCGTCGAAGAGAACCTCCTGCTGCCGTTG
>CAZIIB010000383.1:0-4454 GCA_964539125.1 uncultured Thermoanaerobaculia bacterium
GCGCTGCGGGATGCCCTTGGTGTAGTCCTGCCGGTCGACCCCCAGGATCAGCCGGACGTCGCCCATCTCCTGGCGCAGCTCGGCGAGCCGGGTCTCGACCTCCTCCGAGGTCGCCGCCTTGGAAAACGCCTGGTAGGGGATCCCCACCGGGAAGCTCGCCACCGAGAGGGTGCGCTCGCCGATCTGAGCCTCGACCAGGGACCCGCGCCCCTTGATGCGCACGTCGGGCAGCAACTGGCGCACGCAGGTCAGGAAGTTGCGCCGGTCGCGGTAGGTCTGGAAGCCGAGGATGTCGTAGGCGACGAGGCCGCGGAGGATCGACGCCCGCCAGGGCAGCTTGATGAAGATGTCGAGGGGCGGAAACGGGGTGTGGAGGAAGAACCCGATCCGGCGCCGGCCGCGGGCCGCCTCGTGGATGAACTGGCCGACGTGGATGAGCTGGTAGTCCTGCACCCAGACGAAGTCGCCGGGGCGCGAGCTCGAGACCACCGCCCGGGCGAACTTGCGGTTCACCGCGCGATAGGTGCGCCAGTACTCCGGCTCGAAGTCGCAAGCGTCGAGGAAGTCGTGAAACAAGGGCCAGAGCACCGCATTCGAGAACCCGAGGTAGAACTGGTCCACCTCCTCCGCCGATAGCGGCACCGGCACCAGCTCGTATCCGGTCTTGGCCACCGCCTCGGCCGCCACCTCGCGCCAGCCCTCGTCCTCGCCCGAGACCCCGGGCCAGCCGACCCACAGGCCACCCTTCTCCCTGAGGATCGGCGCGACCGCCTGCACCAGCCCGCCGGAGCCGGGGTGGACCTGCCAGCCGGAGCCCACCTTCTCGAGCACGATGGGCAGGCGGTTCGAGACGATGATGAACTTGCCGAGATCCATGGAAGTCATCGCATCTCCCCCCTCACCCTCGATCCCTCTCCCACCCCCCAGGGGGCGAGGGACGCCCCCTCCCGCGGAGCACCGGAGGCGCAAGGAGTCAGGCAGAAGGTATCTCGATCAGGCACTGGATCCCTCCGGCGCACCGGCCAGCCGGTCGAGGAGCTCGCGAACCTCCTCGGGGTCGCTCACGCGGTAGTCGGCGGCGGTCGCACGCGGCGCCTCGGTGACCAGGATCCCCACCCCGCCGCCGGGCCGAGCGGCCAGCGCCCGGAAGGCGTCCTCGTCGGTCACGTCGTCTCCCACGTAGAGCGGCAGCGCCTCGGGGCCGTCGAGCCCCAGGGCACCGAGCAGCCAGAGGACCGCCCGCCCCTTGTCCCACGCGATCGCCGGCCGCAGCTCGAAGACCTTCTTGCCGTGCGTCTTGGCGAGCTGCGGATGCGCCGCGACCACCCGGTCGACCGCCGCCGTCACCTCGCCCAGGCGCTCCGGTGCCACCCGGCGGTAGTGAACGGCGACCGTGAAGCCCTTGGGCTCGATCTGGGCGCCGGGAACGCCGGCCGGGCCGGTGAGCTCCGCCTCGAGCTCTCGGGTCGCCGCCGCCACCGCCGGCCGCGCCTCGCGCCCCGCCTGGAGCTCCATCCGGCCGTCCGGGCCGGCGATGTCGAAGCCGTGACTGCCGGCGTAGGTGAGGCCCGGCAAGCCGACGCGGGACGCCACGTCGGGCCGGCCCCGGCCGCTCACCACCACCACCGGGAAGCGTTCCGCCAGGCGCTCGAGGACCCGGCGCATGGGTTCGCCGAGCGCCGCCGCCTCGGGCCGCTCGACGATGGGCGTGAGCGTGCCGTCGTAGTCGAGGAAGATCACCGGCCGGCGGCCCGTCAAGGCGGCCACGAGCTCTCCCGAGCGTTCGAGGGCCGAGGGCAGCTCGGCGGTGGTCCTACGCTCCATGCTCGCCCCGTTCGTCCCGGTCTCGGTCGAGGCTCGGGCCGGGGCCCCGGTCGGGGCTCGGGCCGGGGGTTCGTTCGCGGCTCCGCAGAGGCTCCAGAGGACCGCTCTCCACCCGGAACCGAGGCAGGGCGTCCGGGTGCTCGCGGCGCAGGTACTCGATGAGCTTCTCCCGCACCTCGCAGCGCAGGTCCCAGGCCGCGGCGGAGTCGGCCGCGCTCATCAGCGCCCGGAGCTCCAGGGTCCGGTCGGTGGCGTCGGTCACCTGGAGCCCCCAGGTGCCGCCGTCCCAGCGCTCGGAGGCCTGGACGATCCGCCCGACCTCCGCGCGCACCTCGGCGACCGGCACCGAGTAGTCCACGTAGACAAACACCGTCCCCAGGAGGTTCGCCGAGGTCCGGGTCCAGTTCTCGAAGGGCTTCTCGATGAAGTAGCCGATGGGCACCACCAGGCGCCGGAGGTCCCAGATGCGCACCACCACGTAGGTCAGCGTGATCTCCTCGATCCGCCCCCACTGCCCCTCGACGATCACCACGTCGTCGATCCGGATCGGTTGCGTGATGGCGATCTGGAAGCCCGCGAGCAGGTTGCCCAGGGTCTTCTGGGCGGCGAAGCCCACGATCACCCCGGCGATACCCGCCGAGGCCAGGAGCCCCGCGCCGAGCTGGCGCAGGCGCTCGTAGCTCATCAGGATCACCGCCAGGGTCAACACCACGATCAGCACGATGGCGATGCGCTCGAGGATGCGCACCTGGGTGTAGAGCTTGCGGGCGTGGAGGTTGTCCTGGGCGTGGAGGTCGAGGCGCGCGAGGGCGAAGTCCTGGGTCACCCGCACGGCGGCGATCAGGGACCACCCGAAGAAGACCGGGAGGGCGATGCGCAGGACGATCTCGATCCAGCGCGCGAGCTCCGGCGGCAGGTTCTGGGCGACGCCGGGGAGCACCAGGAAGACGAGAAGGGCCGGCAGGAGCCAACGCAGCGGCCACCGGCCGTGGCGGGCCACCGAGTCGTCGATCGGCGTCGCGGTGCGCCGGGCGAAGCGCCGGAGCAGGCGGAAGGCGACCGCCTGGACGACCATGCCGGCGACGAAGGCGCCGGCCAGAATGCCCAGGGCCGTCAGGACCGCCGGATCGAAGGGGAGTGAGCTCACCGCGCCCCCCGTGCAGGCGGAATCCACCCCGAGAGCGGCACTTGCTTCTCTTCCCTGCAATAATTACAATTCACGTCGTTTCGCGGCCTGCGGTGCGGAACTCTCCTCCTCCGAGCTCCGTCCGGACGAGTCTCGGCCCCATCATGACCGCTCCAAGAGGACGCTGCAACGTCCGTTCCGGCCGCTCTCCGGGGAATGGCGCCGACCTTGCACTCTCCGAGGAGTGAAGAAGAGACCGCACCGAGAAACGCATCAGACCTCAGGGAGGCTGGGAGCTCATGGCGAAGATCAGACTGGGAATCAACGGCTTCGGCCGGATCGGCCGTTGCCTGTTCAAGCAGCTTTTCACCGACGACCGCTTCGAGATCGTGGGCGTCAACGACCCGGCGGCCCTCGACGATCTGGCGTACCTCCTCAAGTACGACTCGGTCCACGGCTGGTACTCGCAGAAGGTCGGCCACGAGGAGAAAGGCCTCCTGGTGGGCGGCAAGCCGATCCCGTTCTTCGCTGCCGCCAGCCCCGAGGAGATTCCCTGGGACGACGTGGGAGCCGAGGTGGTCGTCGAGTCGAGCGGCGTCTTCCGCACCCGCGACACGGCCGCCGGGCACCTCGACGCCGGCGCCCGGCGGGTGGTCATTTCGGCGCCCTCCGACGACGCGGACGGCACGTTCGTGCCCGGCGTCAACCACGAGACCTACAACCCGGACGACCACGTGATCGTCTCCCTCGCCTCCTGCACCACCAACTGCCTGGCACCCATCGCCAAGGTGCTCGACGAGAGCTTCGGCATCGAGTCCCTGATGATGACCACGGTCCACGCCTACACCGCCAGTCAGTCGCTCATGGACAAGCCGGTCCGCAAGCGCCGCCGCGGGCGGGCGGCGGCGGTGTCGATCATCCCCACCTCCACCGGGGCCGCCAAGGCCACCGAGCGGGTGCTCCCCAACCTCGAGGGGCGCATGGACGGGGTGGCGATGCGCGTTCCGGTGGTCGACGGCTCGATCACCGACGCCGTGGCGGTCCTCGAGCACGAGGTCACCGTCGATCAGGTGCACGAGGCGTTCGAGGACGCCTCCTCGCAGCCCCCGCTCCGGGGCATCCTGCGAGTGACCGGCGAGGCCCTGGTCTCCCGGGACATCATCGGCGACACCCACTCGTCGGTGGTGAGCGCCCGGGACACGATGGTGGTCGGCCGGATGGTGAAGGTGCTCGCGTGGTACGACAACGAGTGGGGTTACTCGGCGCGCCTCAAGGATTTCTGCGCCTACATGGCCGAACAGGGGATTTGATGGGGTCCCCCCCTCACCCTCGATCCCTCTCCCGCCCGATCCTCTGCAATGCCGGCGAGGGGGCTGTGTTTGAGGTCCTATGAGTCGTAGCAGAGAGGAGGCGCGCCGGCGGGTGGTGGTGGAGGGGGTATCGCCCGAGATCGACTGCGGCCGGTTCCCGGTCAAGCGGACGGTCGGGGAGCTCGTCACCGTCG
>CAZIIB010000384.1:0-4454 GCA_964539125.1 uncultured Thermoanaerobaculia bacterium
CGAGGACGTGGTCGCCGGCCGGGACGTCGGAGAAGACGAACAGCCCGCCGTCCTTGTAGACCGGTGCGGCGACGGCCGGCTCGAGGGCGGCGACGAAGGTGCCCGGCACCGGCGGCCGGAAGGTGAGGTCTTCCACCACCTGCCCGGCGAGGGCCGCCCGCTGCACCCGCCGCTCGGTCACGGGAGCGACCTCCCGCGCCGCGCGACGAGCTCCTCGATCCGCGCCCGGGCGGCGGGCTCGTGGCTCGCCCGGAAGCGCGCCTCGGATTCCGGCCGGACGACCTTCACGACCACCCCCCGCGCCACGAGCTCCGCGAGGGCGCTCTCGACTCGAGCCGTCTCGGTCTCGATGCTGCGCTCGAGCATCCACCACCGGACGATGCCCTCGAGCGAGTCGGTCGCGTAGGGGTGATCGAACATGTAGGTGAGGATTTCCAGAGCCGTGGGAGAGAGCGGAGCATTGGGGTCGTAGGCGTCCACCGCGGGTGTCGGTCCTGAGCTGGTGTGGCCTTGGGCTGCAACCGGTGTGCCGGCCGCGAAGGCCCGTGGAGGAGGACGTCGGGGCCGGGCCCGGAGCCCCGTCACCGCGGCTCTGGCGGTGCCTCGGAGGGTCTGGCCACCGGGCCTCCGGGCCGGCGGCGGTGTGGGACGAGCCCCGCGGAGGTAGGGGCGATTCCCCACACCGCGCAGCCGGTCTCAGCGGCGGTCGCCCTTGAACTCGGAGGCGTCGATCTCGTGCTTGCGGAGGAGCTCCCAGAAGGACTTCCGGTCCTTTTCGGCGAGCCGGGCGGCGCGGCTCACGTTGCCGCCGGCCTCGCGCAAGAGGTCGCGCAGAGCGCCGCGCTCGAACTGGGCGATCACCTGCGCCTTGGCCTGCTGGAAGGAGAGCCGCTCGCCGGCCGTGCGAGCTCACGGCAGCTCGAGGTCCCGGGAGTCGAGCGCACGGGCGCCGTCGGAGAGCACCACCGCGCGCTCGACGACGTGCTGGAGCTCGCGGACGTTGCCCGGCCAGGAGTGCACGGCCAGGGCTTGGAGAGCACCCGGGGAAAAGCCCTCCACCGACCGGCCGAAGCGCCGGTTCGAACGGGCCAGGAAGTGCTGGGCGAGGGAGGGGAGGTCCTCGCGTCGTTCGGCCAGAGAAGGCAAACGCACCTGCACCACGCTCAGGCGGTAGAAGAGGTCGCGGCGCAGGCGGCCCGTCTCGACGGCACCCTCCGGCTCGCTGTTGGTGGCGGCGATCACCCGGACGTCGGCCCGCTGCATGCGGGTCGAGCCCAGGGGGCGGTACTCCCTCTCCTGCAGGAAGCGGAGGAGCTTGACCTGCGCCATGGGCGCCAGCGTGTCGATCTCGTCGAGGAACAGGGTGCCCTGCTCGGCCTCCTGGACCAGGCCGGGCGCCGCGGCAGCCGCGCCCGTGAAGGCGCCTCCCCGGTGGCCGAAGAGCTCGTTCTCCACCAGCTCGAGAGGGAGGGCGCCGCAGTTGACGGCGACGAAGGGTCGGTCGGCGCGCTGGCCGAGATAGTGAATCGCCCGGGCGCACAGCTCCTTGCCGGTGCCGGTCGGTCCCGAGAGCAGCACCTCCACGTCGCACGAGGCGACCAGGCGCACTTTGCGCAGCTCCTCTCGGAAGCGCGGGCTCTCGCCGATCAGGTCCCGGAGCCCGACGCGCTCCTTGAGCTCGCGGCGCAGCCGGTCCCGGGGGCCCGGTGGGGACTCGGCCCGGTCGAGGAGTCGCCGCACCCTGGGCAGCACCTGCGTCGCGCTGAGCGGGGGGAGGAGGAAGTCCGCGGCGCCGGCGCCGAGGAGCTCCGTGATGTCCTCGGGCCTTCCGGCCCCGACCACCACCAGGAGGTCGCGCTTCGGCGCCCTGAGGTCTTCGACCAGCTCGCGCGGGACCGGGCCGGCGGCGTGGACCAGGAAGAGGAGGCTCGGGGGAGGCTCCAGGACCACTCCATCGAGGGGCGGGCCGATTCCGGGCAGGGTGTGCCGCTGGACCGAGAGGCGCTTGGCGTCGGCGAGGATCTCCGCCAGAATCTGAGCCGTGGCCGAGTCGGCCTCCGCAGCTAGGATCAGGGCTGGGATCGGGTACATCGGGCCTTCCCCGGTTTGGGCCCGCTTCTCGGCGGCGCCTCGCCGCCAGGGGGCGAGCCGAGTGAGTCCTGCATAAAGTTCAGTTGCCGGAGGAAGGGATTCGGTGGACGCGCGAGGGCGAAGTCGAGCGGGGCACGCCGTCGCAGCGCGGGTGGATAGACACCTCCGCCGCCGCGCGCGTAGAGCCCTGTAGCGATGGGTGACCGGGCCGAGCCTCACTTCGAACATTTGAAGGAGGTATTCATGCCCAGTTATCAGCTCCATTTCACGATCCCGCAGCAGCGCCAGGGCGAGCGTGCCCACTACCAGGCGTTTTCCAAGACCCTGCGGGAGCTCTCGAAGCTCAAGCAGAAGGACCCCAAGGGGGCCCGGATCCAGGACCTCGAGGTCACGGGCGGCAGCATCCGTGGCTTCGCGAACATCGAGGCGGCGAGCTACCAGGACGCCCTGGATCTGGTGTGCAGCAACACCCCGGTGATCGATCTCGAGTGGCACCTCGAAGAACGCGTCCAGCCCGAGCAGGTCGAACGCATCCTCACGGAGGCGATGCGCCGTTGAGCCGGCGATTGCCCGACCTGTCACGTGAGATCACGACCAGAAGCACCAACTAAGTAGGACGAGAGCAAAGGAACCCCGGCTCGGCCCGGCCCCATCGCGGGCAAAGGGGAGGCGGTGTCCACCGCCTCCACTTCTCGTATCGAGCGAGGCCGGCCCTCCGGCGACGGAGAGCCGAATCGGAGCTCCCCGAGGCCTCGAACCGGCGGTTCCGCTGGCAGCAGCTGATGTGCAGGCCGCACCGCCCGCCCGCGCCGCAGTCGGCGTCGGTCTCGCCCCAAGGCGCCCCAACGCGGCCGAGCGGACGTCCGCCACGGGCTGCCGGAGACCCGCGCGGCGCCCGGCGGCCTGGTATAGTTCCGGACGTGCCGGAAGGGAGCCGGTCCGGGGGTAGCCATCGGTTGGCGCTACGACGGGGTCACCGACGGACCCGGCGGCGACGAGGCGCTCGATCAAGGCGGGCACCGGCGCGCTGACGGCCCCGATGGACCCCGGCGGCGGCAACCAGAGTCGCCCTCCGCTCCTTCGGGACCGTTCCCCGCACTGACCCTTCTCCTCTTTGACGCCGCCACGGGGTGATCGCGGTGCGCCATCCCGGTTTCCGAAGACTGCCTTGACGGTCTCAAAGAGCTTCGCCTGGCGATCTCCCGCTACCGCGACGCCGTCGTGACGCTCGCCTGTGGATGGGATGGCCGGGGTAGGTCATGGCTGCGATTCGCCAATTCTTCGTCGATCTCTTCGCTTCGCACTCGCCGGCTTCGGCCGTCATCAACACCCTCTTTCTGCGCTTCCTGATCCTGGCCGGCGTCATCCTGGCTCTGGTGATCGGCCTCGTCGTGGTCGCGGTGATCCGCTTCAACGCGGGGCGTCATCCCGGTCTGCCACGGAAGATCTTCGGCAACAAACCGCTCGAGATCGCCTGGACGTTGATTCCGCTCGGCCTCGTCGCCCTCTTCTTCTTTCTGGGCCTCGCGGCGATGAAGGAGATCAACGCTCCGATCCCCACCGGCCACACGCCGGACATCGAGATCGTCGCGCGCCAGTGGTGGTGGGAGCTGCGCTATCCCAAGCAGGGCTTCGTCGCCGCCAACGAGCTGCACGTGCCGGTGGGCGAGAAGCTCCTCGTGGAGATCACGTCGGCTGATGTCGTGCACGACTGGTCGGTACCGGAGCTCGCGAGGAAGATCGACGCGATCCCCGGGAGGATGAGCTACCTGTGGCTCCAGGCCGACAGGCCCGGCTTGTACCTCGGCACCTGCAACGAGTACTGCGGCGCGGAGCACGCCCAGATGCTGATCCGGGTGGTGGCCGAGTCTCGCGCCGACTACGAACGGTGGGTCGCGCGCGAACAGGCCCCGCCGGCGACGCCGGCGAGCAGGCTCGCGGTGGAAGGGCACAAGCTCTTCGTGGCGAAGACCTGCGGCAATTGCCACACGGCGACCGGCGCCGCCGGGGGGCCCGAGATCGGTCCCGACCTCACCCACGTCGCCTCGCGTCAGACTCTCTTGAGCGGCACTCTGCCCAACAACCGGGCGAACCTCAGCCGCTGGCTCGCCGATCCGCAGCGCGTCAAGCCGGGTGCGCACATGCCCAACTTCCGTCTCAGCCCACACCAGGTCGACGCCCTGGTCGCCTACCTCAGAGGACTCGAATGAGCACACCCCTCGACTTGCCGCGGACGGAAGGAACGCTCTTCCGCCGCACATCGAGAAAAAGCAGTATCGCGATGAATAAAAGGCATTGCATCCGCCTTCACAACGCCGTCTTTTACGGCTATCATGGAAACCAACACGAAGGAAGGCATGGTC
>CAZIIB010000385.1:0-254 GCA_964539125.1 uncultured Thermoanaerobaculia bacterium
TCGTGGGCGGGGGTCGGGCGCTGCGGGGTTCGGTGCATGGGGGGGGGCGCGCGGTGCCCGGGGTCGCCGGGCGGGAGCCCTCGCCCCTCCGGGTTCGTGCGTCTCTACCCCTTGTCGTTTCGACCGGAGCGAAGCGGAGTGGAGAAACCTGGGCGGGGGCGGGAGACACGGGGTTCGGTGCAAGACGCGGCGCGCGCGGGCCATTCGGCTTGCAACCCCGAAGGAAGCGGCCGAGCTCCGTCTCGGCCGGCCCG
>CAZIIB010000385.1:264-4425 GCA_964539125.1 uncultured Thermoanaerobaculia bacterium
CGCTCGATTTCCGGACGCCCGGGCGGCGACGCAGTGACTTCGATCTTCACCGGATGTCGCCCGCCGGTCTCACGTGCCGGCATCTCGACCGTCAAGACGTAGCCGCATAGGGCTTCGTACTGATCCAGCACCGCCGGTTCCGCGGGCCGGAACGGTACCCGGCCGCTCCGCTGGATATCATCGACCGCCATGGGAACCGGGGCTCAGAGGCCGACTGCGCGGGGAGGGGTGTTCCCCTCGGCCTCCTGGCTGGCGGGGGTCGCTCGCGCCACTCGGACGCGGCGCGGCGAGCCGCGCATCACGGTGGCGGTCGACGCGGCGGCCTACTGGGAGCCCTTGACCGGCGTCGGCGGGTACCTCGACGCCCTGCTCCGCCACCTGGCCGAGCGCGACGACCTCCGGCTCCGGCTCTACGGCGAGCGGATGATCGAGGGGCCGTGGGCCCGCTCCCCCGCCGCTCCGATCCCGGAGGGGCCGGCGATCGAGGAGGTGCGCTATCCGCTTCCCGCCGGCTCGCTGCTCGCCACGAGGGCGCTCCACCCCGTTCTCTCCCGGCTCCGCACCCTCCTGATCGCCGCCGACGACAACCGGCTGGTCTTCGCCCCCAACTTCTACCCCGCGCGCCGGTTCCTGGTGGCCCTCCTCGCCGGGCGGGCGCGCCTGGTGGCGACGGTCCACGACCTGGCGTACTTCCGTCACCCCGAAACGGTCGCACCGGCGACCCGCGAGCTTCTCTCGAGCCGGGTGGGACGGGTCGGCTTCGACGCCGCCGCGATCATCACCCCGTCCGAGGCCGTGCGCCGCGAGATCGTGGCCGCCGGTCTCGCTCCGGCCGCGCGCGTGCGAGCGATCCACCACGGCCCGGGCAGCGTGACCGGAGCAGCCCGGAGACAGCTCCCGAAGTGGGCGCCGGAGCGCTACGCCCTGTTCGTGGGCACCCTGGAGCCGCGCAAGGGCGTGGCCACGCTCCTCGACGCCTGGCGCCGCTTGCGCCGGACGGCCGCGCGGGGCGGGTGTCCGCAGCCGGCGCCGGACCTGGTGCTCGCGGGCCGGGCGGGCTGGATCGACCCGGCCCTGGCCCGCCGGATCGAGGCGGGGGTCGCCGAGGGCTGGCTCCACCAGCCGGGCTACCTGGCCGGGGCCGAGCTCGCGGCGCTCTACCGGGGCGCGTGCCTCGTCGCCGTCCCGTCGCTCTACGAGGGCTTCGGCCTGCCGCTGCTCGAGGCCTTCGCCGCCGGCACTCCGGTGGTGGCGAGCGATCTCGCCGTCTTCCGCGAGGTGGCCGGCGACGCCGCCCTCTACGCCCCGCCCGAGCGCCCGGAGCTGTGGGTCGAGCGGATCGCCGAGCTCCTCGCCGACCCGGCGTCGAGCGTGCTGCGGGTCGAGCGCGGCCGCCAGCGGGTCGCCGCCTTCCGCTGGGAGCGCGCGGCCGAGGAGACCGCCGCGCTGTTCCACGCCGTGGCCTCGCAGGAGGTCTCAGGATGAGGGGCACGCCGGCCGAACGCAAGCCGCTTCACAAGCGCCTCCTCGGCCCCCCCTACCGCGCCGTGCGCCGGCGGCTCTGGCCCTTCCATCCGCGGCGGATCGCCGCGCTCCTCCGGTGGGGAGGCTCCATCGTCCGGACCGTCCTCCGGCGCCGGCGGGAGCGGCGCCTCACCGTGGGCATCGACGTCTCCCCCCTCTTCGAGCCGCTGACCGGAATCGGCTGGTACCTCCACCGGCTGCTCGAAGAGCTCGCCCGGCGCGAGGACCTGGCGCTGCGCCTCTACGGGCCCAGCCTGGCGGCCGACGAACCCGTGCCTCCACCCTCCCGGCCGATCCCCCAGGGGTCGGCGATCGAGGTGGTCTCCTACCGGACGCCGGAGAGGGAGGACCTTCCCCGGGGCCGCCTGATCTCCCTGATCGGCCGGCTCACGCCGCGCCTGATCGCCGCCGACGGCAACCGGGTGATCTTCGCCCCCAACTATCTCCCCTCGGAGCGCTTCGGTCGGGCCCGCGGAGCCCTCGTCTCGACCGTCCACGACCTGGGCTACCGGATGGTGCCCTGGTCGCTCCAGCCCGAGACCCTGGAGCGCCTGGAGGGAGCCCTCGACCAGGCCTGGTTCCGGGCCTCGCGGGTGATCACCGACAGCGAGGCGGTGGGCCGCGAGATCCTGTCCGAAGGGCTCGCCGGAGCGGACCGGGTGCGGGTCATCCCCCTCGGTCCGGCGCACGCTCCGCCGGACCCCTCGAGCCTCCCCCCGCTGCCCGCCGGGGTTCGGCCGCCCTTCGGGCTCTGGGTCGGCACCCTCGAGCCGCGCAAGAACCTGCAACCCCTCCTCCGGGCCTGGCGCCTCCTGCTCCGGCGGTTGCCCGAGGCACCGGCGCTGGTTCTGGTGGGGCGCTTCGGCTGGAAGACCGAGACCCTTCGCCACGAGGTCGAGGCCGCTCAGCGCGAGGGCTGGCTCCGGCACCTGGGGTATCTGAGCGACGGCGAGCTCGCCGCCCTCTACCGGGCGGCCGCGGTGTTCGTCTTCCCGTCTCTCTACGAGGGGTTCGGGCTCCCCGTGCTCGAGGCCCTCGGCGCCGGGGCGCCGGTGGTGGCGAGCGACCTGCCGGTCCTCCGAGAGCTCGCGGGCGACGCGGCGGTCTATGCGCCGCCGCGGGACGAAGAGATCTGGGCGCGGGAGGTCGAGCGCCTCCTCACGGAGCCCGCCCTTGCGCGGCGGCTCGGCGAGCGTGGGGTCGAGCGGGCGCGGCGCTTCACCTGGGCCGAGTCCGCCCGCCGGCACGTGGAGGTGTTTCGCGAGGCGGCTGACCTCCACCCCCCTGCAACCCCTCGACCCCCTTCCCATCCCCAGGGGGAAAAGGGGACGCCACCGCCCGACCCGTCGAGACGGGGATAGACAAGCCCGCGGCTCAGCCTTCCTCCATCGCCTCGAGCAGCACCTCCTCCATCGCCGCCGCAGCGGCCTCCCATCGGAAGGCGCTTGCCCGCTCGAGGCCGCGGCGGGCGAGCTCGCTTCGGCGGTCCGGATCCTCCAGCAGGTGGCGCAGGGCTCCCGCCAGGAGCGAGGGGTCCTCCGGCCGCACGGTCAGGCCGGCGTCGCCCACCACCTCCGGCAGGCTCGAGCGGTCCGAGGTCACCACGGGCACGCCGCTGGCCATGGCCTCGGCCACCGGCAGGCCGAAACCCTCGTAGAACGAGGGATAGACGAAGACGGTGGCGCCCCGGTAGAGGCGGGCGAGCTCGGCGTCTTCCACCCGGTTCAGAAGCCGAAGGCCGGGGCCCGGAGACCCGCGCCCGCTCTCCGCCTCGAGCTCCCTCCGGATCCGCTCGATCCGCCGGACGAGCCGCCTGGAACGCCAACCGTAGCCGCCGGCGAGGACCAGCGGCGGAGTGCGCTCAGGGTCGTCGTCGCGCAAGGCCAGCCAGGCGTCCACCACGGCGGACACGTTCTTGCGCGGCTCCACGGTGCCGACGTAGAGGAGGTAGCCTCCCGGGCAGCCCAGCTCGCGCCGGATCTCCGCCCGCTCGCTCTCCTCGGCCGGCCGGAAGGCGGGGGCCACTCCGTTGGGGATCACCCGGAGCTTGCCGACCTCGCCGACGAAGGCGCCGGGGAAGTGCCACTCCAGGTCCCGCGCGGTCGCTTCGGAGACGGCCACCACCCGCCGGGCCCGCTCCAGGGACCGCTCGAGGAACGGCACCTGGCTCCAGCGCACCTTGGCCCGGTGGGCGTCGGGCAGGAGCAAGACCGTCAAATCGTGGACGCTCACCACCGCCGGCACCGGGCAGGCGAAGGGCAGGGTCTGGAGCGGCGACCAGAGCAGGTCGACCTCGCCCCGAGCCCGCAGGCGGGCGAGGTGGCGCGGCAGGACGAGCTGCTGCCAGGCGACCCCGAAGGGAGCGGGCTGGTGCTCGATCCGCAGGCCGCGCTCGACGAGGCCGGCGACGCCTCGGGGCTCCCGGTGGGCCAGGCCGAGGAGCTCGAGGCGTCCCCGCTCGAGGAGCGCCGCCAGGAGCTCGCGGGTGTAGACCCCGATGCCCGTGGAGTCGGGCACCAGGGCGCGGAGGTCGACGGCGACGACGGGACGGCGGGCCACGGCCGCGATGATAGTCCGTATCTCCCCCTTCACCCCCCCCCATCCCTTCCCGGCGAAGCGCAAGTTCCAGCGACCCAG
>CAZIIB010000386.1:0-4415 GCA_964539125.1 uncultured Thermoanaerobaculia bacterium
GGCCGGTCACCCTCTGGCTCGTCTTTGCGGTCGTCGGGCTGACCGGGACGTTGCTGGCCGGGGGCCTGGAGCTGTGGCTCGACGCACCGGAGCTCAAGTTCCTCCACCTACCCCTGGGCACCTACATGCTCTTCGCGGTCCTCGGGCCCATGACCTACTCGCTGCACCGCCTCGATCCCCTGCCGGTCTCGCGCCGGCTGCTCTTCGCACTGCTCCTCGTGCCCGCGTTCGCCGCCTTCTGCGTCGGCTACGCCGGCGGCAGGATCCTGCTCGCCGGCGCCAGGCCGGCGGGCGGGTTGGTGGAGTACCGAATCGACGGGCCGCAGCAGTGGGTGCACGTGCCCGCCGCCTTCCTGGCGGTGGCCTGGGACGGCGAGGTCCCGGTTCTGGTCTCTCCCGAGGGCGAGTCCCACACCGCCTGGAGCGTGCCCCTGGTCCGGGGCGGCCGAGCGCGGATCTACTCGCCCTTCAATACCCCAGAGGAGGCGTCGGCCGCCTACGAGGCCTGGCTCACCAGCCGGGCGATCGAGGCGGTGTACGGCCGGTCGGTGCCGGCGGAGGAGATCCTGAGACGCTACTTCGAGGTCGAAGGCGACCGGCTGACGGGTCTGAAGACGGGAGGCCTGACCCTGGCCGAGGACTACCCGGATCTCGAGCCCCCGAAGCAGGGTCCCGGAACCCCCCTCATCCTGCTGGTCGTCGGTTTGCCCTGGCTGATCCTGGTCGCCCTCTTCTTCCGCACCTTCCGCTCCGGGGTGGGCGAGGTGGCGCGTCAGGTCGTCTTCTGGGGCGCGCTGGCGCTCTTGCTGGTCGTGTTGTTGGGCCTGGGCATCGTCGCCACCATGGCCGGATGGGTCAACCCCTTCGCCGTCACCGCGCTGCTGGAGAGGTCCATCCGGGAGCTGGGCCGGTCCACCGGCGTGGGGCTCGCCGTCTGGGCCGGGTGCGCCCTGCTCCTCGCCGCGGGCTATCGGCTGGCCGAGCGGAGCTTCCTGCGCGTCGAGCTGCCGGCCCGGCCCTCCCGCTTCACCTTGATCGGCGCGAGGGAGGAGCTCGCCTGAGGGAAGTAGGCGAGCCCGGATCTCTCACCGGTCCGGCCCACCGGTAATCTTCTCCGCTTCCCCTTCGTACTCCTCCTCGAGAGCCGCTCGTCGCTCGGGCGTGGCGGTCGTGGTCGGAACCGAACTCAGGAGGGACAGCCCCATGAAGAATCGCCAGCTCGTCGCGGGAATCATCCTCACCCTGGTCACCCTGGTGTCCGCTCTGCCGCTCCCCGCGGCCGAGACCGGCGACGATTGGGTGGCTCGGAGCAATGAGAACGCCAAGGTGTTGCTGGAGGTCCAGGCCAAGTATGGGCCGGAGGGGGCGGCGCGGATCGGGATCGACGGGCTGGACGAGGAGGTGTTCCAGCTCCCGCTGGACCTCCAGGAGCGGGTCACCGCGGACACGAAGGCGGCGATCGGCGTGCTCCAGGAGCGGCTGGCCGCGGAGAGGCATCCGGCGGTGCGCCAGGACCTGGAGATCATGATCGGCGCGGCGAAGGACTCGATCCGGGGCAACGAGCTGGACCAGAGGTACTCGCTCCCGTACTTCAACGTGTCGCAGGCGGTCTTCGGCGGCGTCCGCGCGCTTCTCGACGACCAGATCCCGGCCGAGCGGCGCCAGGCGGCGGTGGTTCGCCTGCGCAAGTACACGGGGCTCGAGCAGGGCTACACGCCGCTCGCCGAGCAGGCGATGGCGTACACCCGGGCGCGGCTCGGGGACGCCTCGCTCCGCGGGCCGTTCAAGGACGACCTCGAGAAGGACCTGGCGAACTCGCCCCGGTTCGTCGAAGGCATCGCCCAGCTCTTCCAGAAGTACGGGCTCGAAGGCTGGGAGGAGCCGTACGCGCTCTTGAAGGAGCAGCTCGCGGCCTACGAGGAGTTCTTGCGCGCGGAGGTGATGCCGCGGGCGACGGAGGACTTCCACCTGCCGGCGCCGCTCTACGCCTACGCCCTCGAGCAGTCCGGCATCGACATGCCGGTGGCGGAGCTCACCAGCCGGGCCAAGACCTCCTTCCGGGAGATCCAGAACGAGATGCAGGTGATCGCGGCGCTGATCGCCGAGCGCGACGGCCTGCCGTCGTCCGACTACCGGGACGTGCTGCGCGAGCTCAAGAAGCACCAGCTCGTGGGCGAGGCGATCCTGCCCTTCTACCAGAAGAGGATCCAGGAGGTCGAGAAGCGCATCGAGCAGGCGGGGATCGTGACGCTCCCGAAGCGGGAGATGCGCGTCCGCCTGGCGAGCCAGGCCGAGGCGGCGGCGACGCCGGCGCCCCACATGCGCCCGCCGCGGCTTCTCGGCAACACCGGCGAGATGGGGGAGTTCGTGCTGCCGCTGAGCATCCCGGACGAGACGGGCGAGAAGGAGGTCGGCTTCGACGACTTCACCTTCGAGGCGGCGTCCTGGACGCTCATCGCCCACGAGGGCCGGCCGGGCCACGAGCTCCAGTTCGCCTCGATCCTCGAGAAGGGGGTCTCGACGGCGCGCATCCTCTACGCCTTCAACAGCGTGAACGTGGAGGGCTGGGCGCTCTACGCCGAGGCCGAGATGAAGCCGCTCCTGCCCCTGGACGGCCAGCTCGTCGCCCTCCAGCACCGTCTGCTGCGCGCGGCGCGGGCCTTCCTCGACCCGGGGCTCCAGCTCGGCGAGATCACCCGGGAGCAGGCCTATCACGTGCTCGAGGACGAGGTCGTGCTCTCTCACCCGATGGCGAACCAGGAGGTGGAGCGCTACACCTTCCGCTCGCCGGGGCAGGCGCCGTCGTACTTCTGCGGGTACTCGCGCCTCATGGAGCTGCGCACCGACGCCGAGCGCCTGCTGGGCGAGCGCTTCGAGCGCCGGGCCTACCACGACTTCATCCTCGCCCAGGGCCTGCTGCCGCCGTCGCTGCTGCGCAAGGCGGTGATGGAGGACTTCGTCGCGCCGCGGCTCGGCCACGAGGCGGTGAGCAGCCCGTAGGCCGGCAGGACGGACGGCCTCTCGGACTCGCCGTCCCGCGGCAACGCTGTCTAGCGGCCTACTCGCTCAGAATCACCGTCGGGGCCATGCGGGCCGCTCGGTTCGAGGGGACGAGGCAGGCGGTGAGGGAGACGGCGAGCAGGACGCCGGCGGTTCCGGCGAGGATCGCCACCGGGAGCACGGGGACCTGGTAGAGGACCGCTTGTAGGGCGCGGCCTGCAACGGCGGCGCCGACCACGCCGAGGGCCGTGCCCATGGCGACGAGTCGCAGGGCAGTCCCCACAAACTGACGGCGGACCTGCTCTCGGCGCGCGCCGAGGGCCATCCGGAGGCCGATCTCGCGGCGCCGCTGGGCAACGGAGTAGCTCACCACGCCGTAGGTGCCGATCGCCGTGAGCAGGAGCGCGAAGCCGGCGAAGACGCCGGAGAGCAGCGCCGGCGACCGGCGCAGCAGCAGGCTGTCGGAGAGGCGCCGGCGCATCGTGCGCACGTCGGTGATCGGCAGGTCGGGGTCGACCCTCCGCACGAGCGTCCGGAGGGCGCCCGCCACGGGGGCAGGCTCCACGCTGGTGCGCGCCACCAGGTAGGCGCTCTCCATGGGCCGGTCGCGGAACCGGTAGTAGACGGCCCCCAACGCCTCGTCCTCCGTCACGCCGGCCTGTTTCACCGCGCCCACGACGCCCACGATGGTGCAGGGCTCGCCGTCCTCCTTGCCCGGCGGGGGAGCCGCGCCCTGGTAGACGCGCTTGCCGACCGCCTGGCCCGCCGGGAAGTAGCGGCGGGCGAAGTCCTGGTCGACCACGCACACCCGCTCCGGGCGCTCGGCGTCCGCCGCCGTGAGATACCGCCCGGCCAGCAGCGGGATCCCCAGCGCCTTGAAGTAGTCGCCGCCCACGCTGTAGCTGTAGACGGCGCGCGGCGACTGGTCGGGGTCCGGGACGAAGCCCTCCACGTGGGCCGAGCTCTTGGCGTCGTCACCGCTCAGCGGAACGTTCGAGGCGACGCCGGCCGCGACGACGCCCGGCTGGTGGCCCATGCTCTGGGCGACCTTGCCGACGAACCGCGCTCGCGCGCCCGCTTGGCGGTACCGGTCCGAGGACAGCGAGACCTGGCCGGTCAGGACGTGATCGGGCCGGAAGCCGGGGGCCGCGGCCATGGCACGCTCGAGGCTCTGCCCCAGGAGGCCCGCCCCGGCGACCAGCACGAACGCCAGGGCGACCTGGGCGACGACGAACCCGTGCCGCACCCTCCGGGCGGCGGCGTGCGCCGTGGCGCCCCGCGTCTCCGTCGCCAGCGCGGAGGTCAGCCGACCCTGGAGCGTGAACCAGGCGACGGGCAGCGCCAGGACCACGCCCGACACCAGCGCCGCCGCCAGGCCCACGAAGGCGAGCCGGGGCTCGAAGGCGATGCGCGTC
>CAZIIB010000387.1:0-4392 GCA_964539125.1 uncultured Thermoanaerobaculia bacterium
TGAAGCGGCCGAGCTCTGTCTCGGCCGGCCCCACGCCGCGAAGACCTCCAAACATCGGCTACCGCCAGATCGGAGGGTCCGTCTTGCGTCCTTCTTTCTTGAAAGGAGGATGTATGGGGAATTCAGCGGCGATGATCAGCGAAGTTCCTGAGAAAGAGCGGCCCCGGGAGCGGTTGTTGGAGCACGGTAGCCAGATCCTCTCCGACGCCGAGCTGGTGGCCGTGTTGTTGCGCTCCGGGTATCCGGGGGTGTCGGTGCTCTCCATCGCCCGGGAGATGCTCGACGACTGCGGTGGGCTGGCCGGGTTGATCGGGTTGGACAAGAAGGAGATCCTGCGCACCGGGGTGGGGGAGGCCAAGACCGCCATGCTGATGGCGGCGGTGGAGATGGGGCGGCGCCTGGCGCAGCAGGCGGTACCGGAGCGGCGTCCCATGTCCCGGCCCGCCGAGGTCGTCAGCTACCTGGCCCTGCGCTACGGCCGCCGGGACCAGGAGGTGATGGGCGCCCTCTAACTAGACAACCGCCACAAGATGTTCGTCGAGATGGAGATCTTCATCGGCACCATCTCGCGGGCGGCGGTGGAGCCCCGGGAGATCCTCAAGGAGGCGCTCCTGCACCGGGCGGCAGGGGTGGTGCTCTTCCACACCCACCCGAGCGGCGATCCGTCGCCCAGTCTGGAGGACCTGAGCTTCACCCGGCGCATGGCCGAAGCCTGCGAGGTGCTGGGCGTCCGCCTGGTCGATCACATGATCGTAGGCGGAGCCGGCCGCTGGGTGTCGCTCAAGGAGCGGGGCGCCTGGTAGGAGCGGGAACAAACCGACCGCCTCCGGCCGTTCTGGCGGGCGAGGCCGACCCGCCTCGTCCCCCAGGAGACACCGCCGGATGATCCAGAGCGAGCCCAGCCCCGATCCCAACCCCATAGGCGACGAGCGCATGACCGCCGAGGGCACCCTCGAGCTCGGCCTGGCGGCCGGCGGGTGGCTCCGCTACGGCGTGGCCGACCTCGGCGACGTGGTGGAAGAGGCGCGCTCGCGCCTCGACCTCTCACCCGTGGCGTCGGCCGCCCTGGGGCGTGCCATGTCGGCCGCGGCCCTGTTGCTGCGCATGTCGCTCAAGACCCCGAGCCGCCTGGTGCTCGAGGTCCGGGGCGACGGCCCCCTGGGTACGGTGCTCGCCGAGACCGACGCCGCAGGCCACTTGCGGGGGACGGTGGGCGACCCGCGGGTCGACGTTCCGGCGCGGCCGGACGGAAAGCTCGCCGTCGGCCGGGCGGTGGGCTCCGGCATCCTGCGGGTGATTCGCGAGCACGCGCGAGGAAGCTACGCAAGCCAGGTGGAGCTGGTCTCGGGCGAGATCGGCCTCGACGTGGCCCACTACCTGCGCCAGAGCGAGCAGACCCGCTCGGCGGTCCTCCTCGGGGTGCTCACCCGGCGCGAGGGGGTGGCGGGCGCGGGCGGTCTGATCGTGGAGCTCCTGCCCGGGGCGCCCGAGTCGGTCCTCACCGGGCTCGAGGCGAACCTGAACGGTATCGCGGGGGTCAGCCGCCTTCTCGAGGAGGGCGGCCGCGCGCAGGTGCTCGACACGGTCCTCTCCGGCTTCGCGCGCGAGGTCGCCGAGACCCGGCCGTTGCGCCACCGTTGCCGGTGCAGCCGGGAGCGCCTCGGGCGTCACCTCGCCCTGCTGGCGCCGGAGGAGCTGGCCGAGCTCCTGACCGAGGAGGGCGTGGTCGAGGGGGAGTGCGTTTTCTGCGGCGCCCGCTACGTCTTCACGCCGGAGGAGCTCGCTGGACCGGCTCCCGACCCGGCGGCCTGAGCCCCGGGGTGGAGCACGCGCCTCTGCTACAATTCGGCTCCCCGCGCCGGCTCCATCGCCGGTCCTGCCGCGAGGCGGATCCCTTCGCCATGAGCAGCTTCTACGTCACGACGCCGATCTATTACGTCAACGACCTGCCCCACATCGGCCACATCTACACCACCATGGTGGCCGATGTGGTGGCGCGCTACCGGCGCCTCGCCGGCGATCGGGTCCGCTTCCTGACCGGAACCGACGAGCACGGTCAGAAGATCGAGCGCGCGGCCGCTCGACAGGGCATCGAGCCCCTGGCCCTGGCCGACCGGGTCGTCGAGCGCTACCACGAGCTCTGGCGCGAGCTCGAGGTCTCCCACGACGACTTCATCCGCACCACCGAGCCGCGTCACGCGGCGGGGGTGCGGGCCATGATCGAGCGCATCCGCGCCGCGGGCGACTTCTACGTCGACCGCCACGAAGGGTGGTACTGCTCGGCGTGCGAGACCTTCTACACGGAGAAGGAGCTGGTGGGGGAGGACCGGCGCTGTCCGGACCACGACACGCCCACCGAGTGGACGTCGGAGGAGAACGTCTTCTTCCGCCTGTCGCGCTACGCCGAGCCGCTCCTCGAGTGGTACCGCTCGGACCCGCCCCCGGTGCGCCCGGAGACCCGCCTCAACGAGATGCGCTCCTTCGTCGAGGGGGGGCTCAACGACCTCTCGGTCTCGCGGGCGAACCTCGCCTGGGGCATCCCGTTTCCAGACCAGCCGGGCCAGACGGTCTACGTCTGGCTCGACGCCCTGACCAACTACCTGAGCGCCCTGGGCTTCGGGCAGGACGACGACGCGCTCTACCGCACCTTCTGGGACGGCGGGGGCACCCGGCTCCACCTGGTGGGCAAGGACATCCTGCGCTTCCACGCCGTCTACTGGCCGGCCTTCGTGATGTCCGCGGGCCTGCCCCTGCCCACCACCGTCTGGGCCCACGGCTGGTGGCTCCGCGACGACCGGAAGATGTCGAAGTCGGTGGGCAACATCGTGCGCCCGGACCACCTGATGGCGCGCTTCGGGGCCGATCCGCTGCGCCACTTCCTGATGCGTGAAATGACCTTCGGCCAGGACGCCTCGTTCTCCGACGAGGCCTTCGTGGACCGCTACAACAGCGACCTCGCCAACGACCTGGGCAACACGGTGAGCCGGCTGGTGACCCTGGCGCGCCGGGCGTTCGACGGCAAGACCCCGCCGATCGCCTGCGACGACAACCCGCTGGTCGGGCTTGCTGCGGAGGCGGTGGCGGCGTATCGGCGCGCCATGGACGATTTCGCGTTCCAGGGCGCGCTCCAGGCCCTCTGGCGCCTGCTCGCCGCGACCAACGGCTACATCGTCGAGCGCGAGCCCTGGAAGACCATCAAGGCCGAAGGCCCGTCGGACGGCCTGTCGAGGGTTCTGTGGAACGGCCTCGAGGCGGTACGGATCGTGGCCACCGGCCTGCTGCCGTTCCAGCCCGCCACGGCTCCCCGGGTGCTGGCGGCGATCGGCGCCGGCGCGCCGGCCGAGAGCCTCGCTGCCCTCCAGTGGGGCGGCCTGCCCACCGGCGCCCCCTTGCCCGAGCCCGAGCCGCTCTTCCCGCGCATCGACAAGGCGGCCTACCTGGCCGAGGTCGAGCCCGGGGCGAGCGCGAAGCCGTCCAAGTCCGCAACGACCACCACCTCCGAGGACACCATGATCTCCATCGACCGGTTCTTCGAGACCGAGCTGCGCACCGCCACCGTCACCGCCGCCGAGGCGATCCCCAAGTCGTCGAAGCTCCTGAAGCTCACCGTCGACCTGGGCGATGAGACCCGCACCGTGGTTGCCGGCATCGCCAAGCAATACGCGCCCGAGGACCTGGTGGGCCAGCAGGTGGTAATCGTGGCGAACCTGGAGCCGGCGAAGCTCATGGGGGTCGAGTCCCAGGGCATGGTCCTCGCCGCCGACGACGGGAGCGTTCCGGTCCTGCTCCATCCCGAGGCGCCGGTGCCCAACGGCACCCGGGTGCGCTGAGGCGGATGCCCCTCGTCGACTCCCACTGCCACGTCCACAACCTCCCGGCCGAAGAGCGCGACGCGGCCCTCGACGCCGCCCGGGAGCGTGGAGTGACCGGCTTCCTGGTGCCGGCGGTGCGCCTCGCCGACGCCGACGAGGTGCTGGACCTCTGCCATCGCCACGACGACGTCTGGTGCGCCCTGGGGGTCCATCCCCACGACGCGGACACCTGGCGGGAGGGGGATGCGGAGCGGCTGGCCGGGCTCCTCGCCGACCCCAAGGCGGTGGCGGTGGGGGAGTGCGGCCTGGACTTCTACTACGACCACTCCCCGCGCGAGGTCCAGGAGCGGGTGATGCGGGAGCAGTGGCGCCTGGCGCTCGATCTCGAGTTGCCGGTGGTGGTCCATAACCGGGAGTCGAACGAGCGCATGACCGCCATCGCCCTGGAGCCGGAGCTCGATCGCCTCCAGGCCGACTTCCACTCCTTCGCCGGCGGCCTGGAGATGGCCCGGGTGCTGATTGGCCGGGGCTTCTACCTGGGCTTCACCGGCATGATCACCTTCCCCAAGGCCGACAACGT
>CAZIIB010000388.1:0-4388 GCA_964539125.1 uncultured Thermoanaerobaculia bacterium
GGTCTGCGAAACGTTGGCGCCAGCGGGCCCGGAAGGCGAACGCGAGATCGCCCGCCTTCTCCGCCAGCTCGCCGACAGGGCGGACGCCCACTATCTCGCCGCCGCGGCTTCGAGTCGGACCCCGGAACGCCGCGCGCTACGCCGGGCCGGGTTCGTTCGACTGCCCGGCGGAGGACCCCGCCTGGTCGTGCGAACATTGGGCCCCTACACCGACCTGCCCGATCCCGCCGAGCCCGCGAGCTGGCGGCTGAGCGCGGGAGCCATGGAGCTCTTCTGAGAAACTGACCCGGAATGGACTACGAGTTTCTCGGCTTCGGGCTCGTCATCGCCGCCTCTCTGATGGTGGGCGCCGCCATCGCCTCATCACGGGGGAACCCGTTCCCTCCGAAGCTGATCCTTCTCGGCGTGGTGTTGAGGATCGTCGGAAGCGTGGCGCGGTACGACATGATGCGGGCCTTCTACGGTGGAATCAGCGACGCAAGCCGCTACTACGGCGTCGGCCTGGCCCTGGCTCACCGACTCTGGGACCTCGACCTCTCGGTCCTGAGCTTCGCCTACTGGTTCGGTGGGCCGGACCGGTGGTGGGGCACCCCGTTCATGGAGAAGCTCTCCGGGCTGGTCCTGACTTTCCTGGGGCCCACGATCCGTGGAGAGTTCCTCGTCTTCTCCATGCTCGCCTTCTTCGGCCTGTACTGGGTCGCCCTGGTCGTGTACCGGCTCCGACCCGGGCGGGGAGCTGTGCACTTCGCGACCTGGATCTTTCTCTGGCCCTCTCTCTGGTTCTGGCCGGGTAGCGTAGGGAAGGAGGCGGTCAGCGTGTTCACCATCGGCCTGGTTACCTACGGGTTCGCCGGCCGCTACGGGCGCATTCGCTGGCTGCCCTACCTGGGTGGCATGGCCCTCGCCTTCGCCCTCCGCCCGCACGTGGCCGCGGTCCTGGCCCTGGCCACCGCCGGCGCCCACTGGCTTCAGTCCTGGAAACGGCCCAGTCCCCGGCGCCTGCTCGAGGCCGCGGTCGCCGGCGGGCTCGCCCTCTTCGTCCTCGCCGGAATGAGCCGAGAGCTCGGGATCGATCAACCGGACCTGGAGGGCGTCGAGGAGTACATCAACCAGCAGAGCGATTTCACCCTCCGTGGCGGGAGCAACCTCGGCAACACCCCCTCGGGGCTGGCCGGCATCCCACAGGCCCTGGTCAACATCTGGGCTCGCCCCTTCCCCTGGGAAGCGCACAACCTCATGAACCTCTTCGCCTCCGCAGAGATCATGTCGCTGTGGTGGCTCGCGTGGCGCCACCGTCGTGGGCTCAAGGTCGTCCTGAAGACCTGGTGGAAGCAGCGGCTCCTCGCCTTCGGCGTGCTCCTGATCTTCGGCTACTCGGTGATCATCGGCCTGACCTTCGGCAACCTCGGAATCATCGCCCGCCAGCGGACGCCGATGTTCCCGTTCGTCTTCCTGGTCCTCACCGGCGGAGGTGCCGACCTGCTGCGGCGACGGATTCTTCCTGCGGCTCGACGGCAGATCCCACCGGCCTCCCCTGGGACACCCCACCAGAGTTCCCGGCCGGCGGCTCAGAGGCTCCCGCCGCAAGAGACCACGAACTCGTCCGGATCCGGGATCTGGGGATGATCAAGGACCTCCTCAAGCCGCTGATCCCGCAGGGCCAGCGCAACCGGATCGCCCGCCTCCGGGTGCGAGTGCGCCAGCCGACGGGTCCCCTACGGGGCCTGCCCGACTTCCTCGTCGTCGGTGCCATGCGGGCCGGGACCAGCTCCCTCTACCGCTACCTGGGCGCGCATCCGAACACGGCCCCGTCGATCCGGAAGGAGAGCGAGTTCTTCTCGCTCCGGTATGGCTCGGGGGAGTCCTGGTACCGCGCCCACTTCCCGCTTCGGTCGGTCCTGCGGCGAGCAGGGCGCCGCGCCGGTAGCCCGATCCTGTGCTTCGAGGCGACTCCGTACTACCTGATCCACCCTCACGCGCCCCGCAGAGCGGCGAGCTTGCTCCCTGAAGCGCGGATCGTCGTGCTGCTGCGCGACCCGGTCGAACGAGCGTTCTCGCACCACCGCCACCTCGCCCGGCTGGGCCTCGAACCCCTCGGCTTCGAGGCGGCGATCGGCCGCGAAGAGGAGCGGACCGCGGCGGAATGGCGCCGTATGCTCGATGATCCGAGATACAACAGCCGTTCCCATCACCTCTTCTCCTATCTCGCCCGCGGGGTGTACAGACCGCAGCTCGAGAGGTGGCAGAAGCACTATCCCCGCGAGCAGATGATCGTCCTGGTGTGGGAAGAGCTCTTTCAGAACCTGGAGACCGGCTACCGCAAGCTCCTTCTCTCCCTCGGCCTGCCTGATCGGTTGCCCGGAGAGTTCCACAATTACAGCTACTGGCGCACGGGGGCTCGGGAGCAGCGTTCGGAGATGAGCGACGCGACGCGACGCCGCCTGTCGGAGTACTTCGCGCCCGCCAACCGCGAGCTCTACGAGCTCGTGGGCCGCGAGCTCCCGTGGAGCTGACGTGACCGCCAGCCTGATTCCCGCGTTGCGCCGGGTGAGCCGGCAGGGCCAGCGTCTCCTGGGCGCGTCTCCGCCGGGGGTGACCATCCTCGCCTACCACCTGGTCGAGGCCGGCACCGGGTCGCCGGTGGACCTGCCGCTGGCGGCGTTCCGCCGCCAGCTCGAGGAGCTCGCCGAACGAGCCGAGGTCGTCCCCCTGAGCCGAGCAGCCGAGGACCTGGTCAACGGCGAGGCACCGGCTCGGGACCGCGTGGTCCTGACCTTCGACGACGCCTTCGCCAACTTCGCGGAGAGTGCCTGGCCGGCCCTCGACCAGCTCGATCTGCCGGTCACCCTGTTCGTCCCCACGGATTTCCTGGACGGCCGCGGCGCCGCGCCGCTCTCGGGCGCGGAGGCCCTGCCGCCGGTGTCGTGGAGCTGGCTGGCGGACGCGGTGGCCACGGGTCGCCTCGAGCTCGGCTCGCACAGCCGCTCCCACCCCGACCTGCGCCGTCTCCCGGTCTCCGGCCTCGACGCCGAGCTCGCCGACTCGCGGCAGCGAATCGTGGAGCGGACCGGCTTCGACCCCCGGCACTTCTGCTATCCGCGCGCCCTCTGGTCGGGACGGGTGGAGCGGTCGGTGGCCCGCGTCTACCGCGGCGCCGTCATCGGCGGAGGGCGCAAGAACCGACCCGGTGTGTCTCCCTGGCGCCTCCAACGGGTGTCGGTGCGACGCGATGGACCCGCCTCGCCCGCCTCGCTCGTCCGCGCTCCGGTGGTCCTCGAGGAGTGGCTCGCCGACCGCGCCCGCAGGTGGCGCCGGTGAGACCGCTCCGCGTGCTTCAGACGACCGCGCACCTGGGGACCGGCGGCATCGCCCGGATCCTCGTGCGCACGACCCCCAAGTTCGACACCCGCCGGGTGGAGCCCTACCTGGCCTACCTCACGCCGTTCAACGACTTCGCGCCCCAGTGCGCCGAGGCGGGGCTCGAGCCCATTTGCCTCGATCACCGCCATTCCCTCCATGGCGCACGGACGCTGGTTCGCCTGCTCCAACTGATCGATCGGCTGGAGATCGACCTGGTGCACACCAATCATCCCCTGGACCGCCTCTACGCCGGGTTGGCGGCCAAGCGCCGCAAGCTGCCGGTCGTCACCACGATCCACAACACCGCGGCCGCCCGGCCCCGATCCGCGGGGACCCTGAGACATCGGCTGGGTACGGCCTCGACCAGCGCGCTGGGCGACTGGTGGACGCGCGCGAGCAGCGGGCGGTTCATCGCGGTCTCCGGCGCGGTGCGCGACGCGCAGGTCGCTTCCCGGCGCATCCCTGCCGACCGGACGGTCGTGATCTACCCGGGGATCGAGGTGGACGAATTCGTCTCCGCCTCGAGCTCGACCGACCGCGAAGCCGTTCGGAGAGAGCTCGGGGTCGAGGGGGCGTACCCCCTCCTCCTGCACGTGGGGCGCCTCCACGAGCAGAAAGGCCAGCGGCACCTGGTCCCCATGCTGCGGCGGGTGCTGGCCGTCCACCCTTGCGCGGTCCTGCTGCTCGCCGGGGACGGCGAGGAACGAGCCTCGCTCGAGGGGCTGGCCGCCGAGGCCGGGCTGGGCAACGCCTTCCGGTTGCTCGGAAGCCGCGGCGACATCCCCCAGCTCCTCGCCGTGGCCGACGTCTTCGTGTTCCCCTCGATCCACAAGGAGGGATTGCCGATCGCCGTGCTGGAGGCCTGCGCCGCCGGGCGGGCCGTGGCCGCCTCCCGGACGGCACCCGTCGAGGAAATCCTCGCCGACCGGGAGACCGGCCTCCTGGTCCCTCCCGGCCAGCCCGAGCCTCTCGCCGAGGCGGTGCTCGATCTCGCCGCGTCGCCCGAGCTTCGCAGCCGCCTGGGAGAA
>CAZIIB010000389.1:0-4368 GCA_964539125.1 uncultured Thermoanaerobaculia bacterium
CCAGGCCGATCCAGGTCGAGCCGAGCCCCAGCCACTGGACCAGGATGATGTAGAGAGGCACCAGCATCAGCGTGCCCGGGAACATCTGGGAGACCAGGAACGACATGAGGCCGCTCCGGCGTCCGGGGAAGCGGAAGCGCGAGAAGGCGTAGCCGGCGGTCGAGGCGAGGAAGACGCCCAGGATCGTCGTCGCCCCGGCGACCACCGCGCTGTTGAGGAGCCAGCGGCCGAACGGCTGGTCGGCCCACACCGAGCGGAAGTTCTCGAACGAGATCGCCTTCGGCCAGGGCAGGATGGCGCGCAACCGGTCGAGGGCCGTGGGGTCGACCGGCAGGTCCACGTAGGCCAGGCTCTGCTGGCCCGAGAGCGCGATCGACACCACCCACAGGATCGGGTAGAGGGTGATCGCGACGAACAGCAGCACGACCAGGTGGAGCGGCAGGTGGGCGAGGAAGGCCCGGCGGCCCGAGCGGCGGTCCAATCGGCTCATATGCCCTCCGTGGCCCGGGTCACCCGGTTCTGCCAGGCTCCGTAGGCGAAGAGGATCAGGAAGATGACCGTCGAGTAGGCCGCGGCGTAGCCGTAGCGGTACTGCTCGAACGCGATCTTGTACGCCTGGGTGATCAGGATCTCGGTCGACCCGGCCGGCTGGCCGCCCGAGACCAGGTAGATGATGTTGAACATGTTGAACGTCCAGATGACCGACAGGATCACCGCCGGCACCAGGGCCGGCTTGAGCGACGGCAGGGTGATGGAGCGGAACTGCTGGAGCGCGGTGGCGCCGTCGACTCGGGCGGCTTCATAGAGGTCGCCGGGGATCGACTGGAGCGCCCCCAGGGAGATGACCATCATGAACGGGAAGGAGAGCCAGGCGTTGGTCGAGAGCACCGTGACGAAGGCCGTCGCCGGCGAGTCGAACCAGGAGACGGGGCTCCCCCCCAGGAGCTGGAGGGCCTGATTGATCACCCCGAGCTGGGAGTGGAACATCCCGCGCCAGATGAGCGCGGTGATGTAGTTGGGCATCGCCCAGGGCAGGATCAGGATCACCCGGTAGATCGGCTTGAGAGCGAGTCCCTTGCGGTGGAGGATGAGGGCCAGGAGCAGCCCGACGCTCACCCCGATCGAGACGTTGGCGATGGTCCAGACGACGGTGAAGGCGAGGGTCCAGTAGAAGCTCGAGTAGTTGACCACCCGGCCCTCGGGGGTCTGCTCCACGAGCTCACTGTCGCCCAGGATCTCGCGGAAGTTCTCGAGGCCGGTCCAGGTCTCGGTGATCGGCTTGTCGGTGTTGTAGATGTTGGCGTTGGTGAACGAGAGGGCGATGCCGTAGAGGAACGGGAAGTAGACCAGCACCACCATGGTGACCAGGGCCGGAAGCACGTAGAAGTAGGCCCGCCGGTGGTGAGCGAGAGCGCGGCGCACCCGGGCGCCGAGGCCCAGGCCGAAGAAGAGGAAGAGCGCGACCGCCACCGCGCCGCTCCCCGTGGCCAGCTTGGTGAGCCGGCCGGCGAGGATGGTCCGTTCGGCCCCGGCGCCCGCCGTGCGGGGCTGCCGGTACGCGTCGACGTCCCAGCGCGCCGGGTCGAGCTCGGTGTCGGCGGCCCCGAGGCTCGCGAGGAGCGGCTCCGAGCTCTCGACCTCGGCGGCGAGGCGCGCGGCGAGCTCCTGGTCGGCGGCGCGGGCGCCGGCGGCGAGCGAGCCCACGGACCAGACCGAGAACGCCACCACCGAGGCCAGCAAGAGCAGCCCGGCGGCGACCGCCAGGGCGGCGGGCCGGGCCCGGAGCGCCGGGAGGCCGGCGGCGAGCAAGGCGAAGAGCGCCAGCGGGGCGAAGAGCGCGAGGAGGGCGGCCCCCCAGGGGACGGTCGGCCCGGCCGTTCTCTCGACTTCGCCGACCCCGGGCACCGTCTCCACGAGAACCGTTCCCACCACCTCTCCGTCCCGCTCCACCGGGGCGGCCAGCTCGAGTCTTCCCGCCTGCCGCTTCATCTGGATCTCGGGCTTCCAGGCTCGACCCTCCCGGCGGTTGGCCTCGACCGCCGCGCGCAGCTCCTGACCCACGTCGTAGAGGGGCTTCTCGTCCAGGCTCAGACGGCGCGGGGCCGCGGTCTCGCCGGTGTCGGCCGCGGCGGTCGAGGCCACCAGCCGCTTGGCCGCCAGGTCGATCACGCGGATCGTCACGGCCGCCGGGTGGAGCGCGGCGAACCGCTCGACCAGCCGCCCCGCCGGCTCGGGGTCGAGCCCGGCGCGCCCGGTGAGCTCGGCGAGCTCGGCCGCCAGGATCACGGCGTCACGCACGTCGCGCTCCCGGTTCTGGGCCGCGCGCGAGCGTGCCAGACCCCAGGCGCCGGCGCCCACGGCGACGAGCAGCCCGAGGGCGAGGCCGACGGCCAGGCGGCGGGGGGTGATGTCGATCCTGCTCACGGTGGCTCGTCAGGCGCCGGTCACCGCTGGTGCAGCTTGGTGATCCGCTCCTGGACCTCCTTCTCGGCGGTGGCCATCGCCTCCTGGGGCGTGGCCCGCTTGTGGGTGATCGCGTTCATCGCCGTGGTGGCCGGCGACCAGACCATGGTCATCTCGGGCACGTTGGGCATGGGGATGCCCACTTCCACCTGCTTTCTGAACAGGGCGAGCTGGGGGTCGGCCGCCACCTTCGGATCCGCGTAGACGGCGGCGTTGGCCGGCGTCTGGCGCCCCTCGAGAGCGAGCACCTTGGCGGCCGGCAGGTCGGTCAGGAAGGTGAGCAGCTCGTAGGCCGCTTCCTTGTGCTTCGACGGGGAGGCGACGTAGACGCCCTCGACCGTGATCCAGGGGCGCATGGGGGCGCCCCCCGCCTCGTCCACCGTCGGCAGGACGGCCAGGCCGTAGTCGATGTCCGGGGCGATCTCGCCCAGGAACCAGGGCCCGGAGAAGACGATCCCCGCCTTGCCGCCGTTGAACAGGGCGGTGATCAGGGCGGTCGAAGGCTCGGCGGGAAGGATCTTGTCCTTCTCGAGCCACTTCATGACCAGCTCCAGGGACTTGATGTTGGCCGGCGAGTCGAGGATGGGCTTGCCGTTCGGCCCGAACACGCCGCCGCCGAAGGCGTTCATGAGCGGCGCGTGGTAGTAGAAGTCCGAGTACCAGTAGACGAGCCCGAAGCGGCCGGTGCCCGGATCGGTCAGCTTCTTGCACAGGGTGACCAGCTCCCCGGTCGTGGCCGGCGGCTTCGGGACCAGCTTCCGGTTGTAGATCTGGGCGAGGACCTTGTAGTTGAGCGGCAGGCCGTAGACCGTGCCCTCGTAGGTCATGGCCTCGAGAGTCGAGGGCAGGAAGCGCTTGGCGACCGCCTCGTCGAGGAAGAAGTCGATGGGCTCGATCGTGTTGCCCGCCTCGATCCAGCCGCCCAGGCGATCCTGGGCGTAGATGAAGACGTCCGGCCCCTTGCCCCGGGGCACGGCGGCGGTGATCTTGTCGGCCATGGCGTCGTAGGGCACCGCCAGGCTCGAGACGGTGATCTTGCCGGCGTGCTCGCGGTTGAACTGGTCGACGACCTTCTCGAAGGCGGTGCGCTCGGCGCCCCGGTAGGCGTGCCAGACGACGATCTGGGCGGCGGCGCCCGCTGGAGCTTGCGCGACGGCCGGCCCGAGGGCCGGAGGGAGGATCAGGCCGAGGGTCGCGACCAGGGTCAGGACCAGCCCGGGGATTCGGCCTGGAGTGGCGGGTGTGCTTGGTGGACGAAACGGTTTCATGGCGTGCTCCCGCGTGCGGGCCGCCCCGGGGGGCGGATCAGTGGATTCGCATCTCGGTCTGGGCGTCGAAGAGGTGGACCGAGCCGAGGTCGGCGAAGAGCGGCACGGCGGTACCCGGCTCGGCGGTGAAGTGGGGATCGAGGCTCGCGGCCACCAGCTCCCGGCCCACCCGGCCGTGGGCGATGGCGTCGTGTCCCAGGGTCTCGACGATCTCCACGGTCAGGGTGAGCGGCGCAGCTTCGCCACGGGCGTCGTCCGCCGCGAGGTGGAGGTTCTCGGGGCGGATCCCCACCGTGAAGTGGCCGTCGCTCTTGGCCAGGGCCGGCCGATAGGCCTCGGGCACCGGCAGCTCGAACCCGTCCCCGGCGAGGCGGGTTCCGCCGCCCGTGAGCTCGGCGGCGAGGAGGTTCATGGGCGGCGTGCCGATGAACCCGGCGACGAAGACGTTGGCGGGCCGCTCGTAGACCTGGAGCGGCGCGCCCACCTGCTGGAGCCGGCCGCTCTGGAGGACGGCGATCCGGTCGCCCATGGTCATGGCCTCGACCTGGTCGTGGGTGACGTAGATCACGGTCGTGCCGAGGCGCTTGTGGAGCTTGGTGAGCTCGGCGCGCATCTGGACCCGGAGCTTGGCGTCCAG
>CAZIIB010000390.1:0-4362 GCA_964539125.1 uncultured Thermoanaerobaculia bacterium
TCCTCTGGTGCGACGAGATCCTGGTCGTGGACTCGTTCTCGGCCGACCGGACGCCGGAGATCGCCGCCTCCTTCGAGAAGGTGACCGTCCTCCAGCGCACGTACTACGGGTCGGCCTCGCAGAAGAACTGGGCCATGGACCAGGTCGCCAACGACTGGATCCTGATCTTCGACGCGGACGAGCGCTGCACGTCGGCTCTCCAGAGCGAGATCGAGGACCTCCTCGCCCGCGGCCCGGCCTACGATGCCTACACCATCGACCGCAGGGCCTACTTCCTCGAGCGGCGGATTCGCTTCTCGGGCTGGCAGAACGACCGGGTGGTGCGCTTGATCCGGCGCGGCACCGCACGCTACCCCAACCGGCGCGTGCACGCCGACATGGACACCCTGGGCCCGGCCCCGGTGCTCAAGAACCCGATGGAGCACTACATGGTCGAGTCGCTCAACGAGTACATCCCGCGGATCATGAAGTACAGCGTCTGGGGCGCCGCCCAGGCGTGGCTGGACGGGCGCAGGTCCGGCTTCATGGAGATCTTCGGCCGGACGGTGTGGCGGTTCTTCCGCACGTACGTGCTGCAGCTCGGCGTCCTCGACGGCATGCACGGGCTGGTCTTCTGCATGCTCCAGGCCTTCGGCACCTACATGAAGTGGTCGATCCTCTGGGGCTGGCACATCAACGCCCGGCGGGGCCGTGAGCCGGAGCTGCCGGTGTTCGACGACAGCGAGGAGATCTGGCGGGAGCCTCAACCGGTCGAGCCCGCCGCGGGCGAGGAAGCCTCCGAGCAGGTCGCCGTCCGCTAGCGCCTAGTCGGGCGCCGGGGGCATCACGAACCAGAGCACGATGTACACCAGGATGCCGGGGATCCCGGCGCCGGGGAAGATCGACAGGATCACGTAGAGCACCCGGACGGCGGTCGGGTCCCAGCCGAGCCAGTCGGCGATGCCGCCGCAGACGCCGGCGATCATCTTGTGGCGATTGGAGCGATGCAGGTGGGCCATGGTGTGAGCTCCTCCTCGGGTGGTTTTCCTCTCCACCCTTCCCTACGCAAGGCTCGTACCGGAGATTCAGGGCCCGTCTTCGGAGCGGCGGGTCAGAGCCGGTCGATCTCGGCCTCGATCGCGTCCAGGGAGTCGCGCGCTTCGGCCAGCCGGCCGCGGGCGGCCTCGAGGTGCTCGGTCTCGGTGCGGACGAACCGGGTGTAGGGTGCGATGGCCTCGCGCAGGCGGGCGAGGCTACGCTCCATCTCGCGCTCGAACTGACCGGTGAGCCCGTCCATCAGCCCGGAGCGCATCTCCGCGATCCGCTCCGTCAGCTCGCGTTTGGCGGCGCGGCGGCGGTTGGGGATGACGAACAGGCCCAGGATCGCGACCGCGCCCGCCGCCAGGATGCCGGTCATGTCGATCGCCGCGCTGGTGGCGATCAGGGTCACCGTGGCGCCCAGACCGACGGCGCCGACCTCGATCAGCGCGGCCTGGGCGACCGCGAGCTGCACCGAGCTCGCCATGCGCTCGGCCTCACCCGCGCGATCGTAGGTCTCCAGGGTGCGCTGGGAGGTCCGGCCCACGGTGGCCAGCAGCCGGTCGCGGTCGTACTCGAACCCACCGCCCACTTCGCCCACGATCCGGTCCGCGTGGTGCTCGCGCCGGCGCTCCACGTGCCGGGTGACCGCCTGCCACTGGCGCAGCTCGGCCGCCACCAGCCAGTCGATGAGCTCTCCGACCCGCGCCTCGATCGCCTGGGGGGTCTCGCCCACGACCTGGCGCTCGAACTCGGCCTTGACCCGCGCCTTGTTGATCAGGTCGAAAACCCTCCCGATCCGCAGGGTCTCTTCGAAGTAGGCCATGCCCCGGGTCTCGAACTCGTAGAGCAGGTTCTCCACGTCCGAGAGGCGAAACCGGAACTCCCGCTCCATGTCCTCGCGGTAGGCCCCGAGCTGGCGCTCGATGTCCGCGATCGCCGCCACGTCGTCGGCGAGCAGGCCGAGGCGGGCGTCGAGGACGCTCCGGCTGGCCTCCTCGAGACGGCGCCCCACCACCAGCGGGTTGAGCAGCTTCAGACGCACCCGGGCGCGCTCGTCGAGGCTCTCGGCGATGAATCGCTCGAGCGCCTCGAACCGGCTCGCCGCGAGGCGCTCGCCGGCCGGGCCGGCGTCGGGGCCGCTTTCGAGCTTGGCGCGCAGCGCCTGGCGGGCCGACAAAGGGAAGACCTCGGGCGTCTCGCCCAGCAGGTCGCGAGCGCCCTGCTCCACGAAGGCGACCACCCGGTCGACCTCCTCGCTCGCCTCCAGGATGTCGATCTTGTTGACCACCACCACGACCTTCTTGCCCCACTGGCGGATCGCCTCGAGAAAGGAGCGCTCGCTCTCGGTGAAGGGGCGGTCGGCGGAGGTGACGAACAGGACCAGATCGGAGCGCGGGATGAACTCCCGGGTCAGGGCCTCGTGCTCGCGCTGGATGGCGTTGGTGCCCGGCGTGTCGACGATCTCGACGTCGGCCAGGAGCTCCAGCGGGGCGTGGATCACGGCGAGGCCTTCGCGCTCCGTCGGCTCCGTCCCCTCCTCGCCGTGGCGCAGCAGGTGGATCCCCGAGGTCGTCGGGGTCACCCCTTCCTCGAGCACCCGGCGCCCGAGCAGGGCGTTGATGAACGCGCTCTTGCCGGCGTTGAACTCGCCGACCACGACGAGCAGGAAGAGCTCGTCGAGCTGTTCTATGGAGCGGTCGAGGGCGGCCAGCTCCTGGGCGGGCACCTCGATGCCGGTGAGAGTGTCGCGCAGCGCGGCGAGGGCTCGCCGTTCACGCGCCACGAGCTCCCGCTCGCGCGCGGAGAGGACCCGGCCGATCATGGCCGGCAATCTAGCACGGCCGGGATCCCCTAGCGGGCGGAAGACGGCTGGCCACCGGGTCCGGTGGCCGAGGGGTGCGGGTGGTCTCCGGCGTGCTCCAGGGCGTCTCGAATCACGGCGATCAGCTCGCGGGGCGCCCGGCTCTTGACCAGGTAGGCGCGGGCGCCGGCCTCGAGGGCCGGGGCCTCCCAGCGCTCCACCGAGTGGCTCGACAGCACGACGACCGGCAGCTCCGGCTCGAGCCGGCGAAGCCGGCGGACGAGCTCGAGCCCGTCCATCCCGGGCAGCGAGATGTCCACCACCGCCAGATCCGGCGCGGCTTCCCGGAAGCGCGAAAGGGCCTCCTCGGCGCTCCGGACCGCCACTGGAACGATCAGCTCGTCGTCGGCCGAGATCAGCTCGGCGAAGGCGTCGCGCAGCGCGTCGTGATCCTCGACCAGCAGGACGCGGGCCAGCGAGGGAGCCTCGCGCGGGTCGGGGGCTGGGGTCTTGCCGGGCATGGTCTCCTACCGCGGGGTGCCCATGCAACCGCCGGGCCAGGCGGGTGTCCGAGGGGCTGCGGTAGGCTCTTCGCGCCCTCTCTCCGGGCACCGCCCGAGGAGACGGCTCCGATGCTTGCGAAAGGGGCCCAGCCGTGCGCGACAGGCAGCCGTCGATCGATCTCGAGGACCGTCCACCGTCACCCGCCGCCCGGTCGGCGCGCAGGCCCCCGGGCCCGGCGCTTCTCGCGCTCGTGGCCGGAGTGGTGCTGGGCAGCCTCGCCGCCGCCCCCGTCGCCGCCGCCGGGGGCGGCCGACCCCTGGCGCTGGTAGGGGCCACCCTGGTCGACGGCACCGGCTCGCCACCGGTGCCGGACTCGGTGGTGATCGTCGAAGGGGGCCGGATCGCCTGCGCCGGACCGAAGAGCTCCTGTCCGGTGCCGAAGGGCTCTCGAACCCTCGACGTCGCCGGCAAGTGGATCACCGCCGGGCTCATCGACGCTCACGTCCACTACTCCCAGACCGGCTGGGCCGACGGCCGTCCCGATGCCCTCGACGTGCGGGACCGGTATCCGTACGCGAAGGTCGTCGACGGCCTGGCCCGGCACCCGGAGCGCTTCTTCCGCGCCGACCTCTGCTCCGGGGTGACCGCGACCTTCGACGTCGGCGGCTACCCCTGGACCTTGGACCTGCCGAGCCGTACCGAGGGCGACCCGGACGCCCCCCGGGTCCGCGCCGCGGGCCCGCTCCTCTCGACCTGGGATTTCTGGCTCAACCTGCCGGCGGAGCGCCAGTTCGTCTACCTGGCCGACGAGAAGGCGGCCGAGGACGGCGTCGCCTACCTGGCGGCGCGCGGCAGCCATGCCGTCAAGGTCTGGTTCATCCTCACCCGGGAGCGACCCTACGCGGAGATGGAGAAGGTGGTCCGTGCGGCCGGCCGCGCCGCCCGGGCCGCCGGCCTGCCGCTGATCGTCCACGCCACCCGCCTGCGCGAGGCGAAGGTGGCTCTCGAGGCCGGGGCCTCGATGCTGGTCCACAGCG
>CAZIIB010000391.1:0-4352 GCA_964539125.1 uncultured Thermoanaerobaculia bacterium
CCTCTCCCCCCGCGAGGGTGGGAGAGGGATCGAGGGTGAGGGGGGCGATCCGATGGATTGGCGTCCCTCTCCCCCCGCGAGGGCGGGAGAGGGATCGAGGGTGAGGGGGGCGATCCGGTCAGAGGCGTTTCATCCGTACCAGATCCTGGTTGCGGCCCAGGATCACCAGCGAGTCGGAGTCCTTGATCCTGAAGTCGGGCTCCGGGTTCAGGTTCACCTCGTCCTGGAGCACGTCGCGCACCCCGATCACCTGGACGTTGAACCGGTTCCGGAGGCGGAGCTCCTCGAGCGTCCGGCCGACCATCTCGTCGGTGGGCGCGATCTCCTGGATGCTGTAGGACTCTCCCAGGGGAATGAAATCGAGGAGGTTCTGGGTCGACAAACGCTGCGCCAGCCGCTCGGCGGCCTCCTGCTCCGGGAAGACGATCTCGTCGACGCCGATCAGCGCCAGGAGCTTGGCGTGGTCCTCGGAGCCGGCCTTGGTGATCAGGCGGGCCACGCCGAGCTCGCGCAAGTGGAGGGCGACCAGCGCCGAGGCGTCCACCCGTTCGCCCAGGCTGACCACCACCACGTCGAAGTCGGCGATGCCCAGGGCCTCGAGACGCTCCTTCTGCCGGGCGTCCATGCACACCGCCCGGGAGACCATGTCCTTGATCCGCTGGACGTTGCCCTGGTCGACGTCGATGGCGAGCACCTCGTGCCCCGCAGCCTGGAGATGCCGGGCCGCGTGGAAGCCGAAGCGCCCGAGTCCGATCACCGCGATCTGCGCCATGAGTTCCTCATCATACGGTGAGGAGCCCTCACCCCACCATCACGTCTTCCTCGGGGTAGCTCCAGTCGTCGAGGGGCTCGGTGGAGGCCACCGCCGACGCGACGGTGAGCGGCCCCAGGCGGCCCAGGAACATGAGGAACGACACCAGCCAGCGCGAGGGCCCCAGGAGCATGCTGGTCACGCCGGTCGAAAGGCCCACCGTCCCCAGCGCCGAGACGGTCTCGAACAGGTAGCCGAGAAACACACCCTGGTCCTCGCGCACCATCCGGTCGGGCGACTCGAGGAGCAGCAGGGCGAACAGGCCGGCCACCACCACCAGAGCGCCGGCCAGGGCGATCGACAGGGTGTCGCGCACCGTCCCGGCCGAGAGCGTGCGCCGGAACACGTTGACCCGCTCGCGCCCGCGCACCCGGGACCACGAAGCGAGCGCCAGCACCGCCAGGGTGGTCGTCTTGATGCCGCCGGCGCACGACCCGGGAGAGCCGCCGATGAACATGAGGAGCGTCAACAGGAACAAGGCCCCGGGCGAGAGGTTGGCGATGGGCACGGTGTTGAACCCCGCGGTACGGGCGGTGACGCTCTGGAAGAAGCTCGCCCAGAGCTGCTCGCCCGGCGGCACGCCGGCCAGGCTCCCGTTCCACTCGAGAAGCCAGAAGCCCAGGGCGCCGCCCGCGATCAGCAACGCGCTCACCACCAGCGCGAGCTTGGTGTGGATCGAGATCCGGCCGCCTTTGCGCGGCGCCTGCCAGACGTCGTAGACCACCAGGAAGCCGAGGCCTCCCAGAACGATCAAGGCCATCATCACCAGGTTGACCAGGGGATCGCCGCGGTAGCGGGTGAGGCTGTCGGGCCACAGGGCGAAGCCGGCGTTGCAGAACCCGGAGATGGAGTGGAACACCGCGTACCAGGCCGCCCGACCCGGGCCCAGGTCGCCCCACCAGCGGACCCACAAGAGCAGGGCTCCGGCCGCTTCCGAGACCAGGGTGAAGCGAAAGACCATGCGGATCAGGGGCAGGAGCTCGTCGCTCGCCTTGCCGGCGAGCGTCTGCTCGATGATCGAGCGATGGGCGAGCGAGACCTTGCCCTGGAGCAAGAAGAAGAACAACAGGGAGAAGGTCATGATCCCCAGGCCGCCGAGCTGGATCAGCAGAGCGATCACCACCTGCCCGAAAAGGGTGAATCCGGTGCCGGTGTCGCGCACCACGAGGCCCGTGACGCAGGTCGCGCTGGTGGCGGTGAAGAAGGCGTCGGTGAGGCTGATCGGCTGATCCGGCGGCGTGGCGATGGGCAGCTCGAGGAGCAGAGTGCCGGAGAGGATCAGCGCCAGGAAGCTGCCCACCAGGAGGCGCAGGGGGCTGGCACCGCTGGCTCGGATGGTGGCCACGGGGGAAGGAGTCTATACCCGGCGCGGGCTCCGTCCCGGGCCCGCGGGCGGATCGCCTCAACTTGACGGCGGGTAGCGTTGAATCTAGACTTGCGTGCGCGTTTGCGGCCGGGGCGTGGCGCAGCCTGGTAGCGCATCTGCTTTGGGAGCAGAGGGTCCCCAGTTCAAATCTGGGCGCCCCGACATCCCGTCGGTCCGGAGGCGCTCCGCCGCCGGCAGCGAGCCGACGAATCGCGCACCCGGCTGCCTGTAGCTCAGTTGGACAGAGCGGCGGACTTCTAATCCGCGGGTCGGGGGTTCGAATCCCTCCAGGCAGACCAACCGTCCGACGCCGGCCAGCACGGCCGGTCTCTTTGAAGCCCGCTCCCGCGGGCACGCATGCGCCCTTAGCTCAGCTGGATAGAGCGACAGCCTCCGGAGCTGTAGGTCAGAGGTTCGAATCCTCTAGGGCGCACCATCTTCCCGCTGGTTCCGGCGTTTCATAGACGACGTGATATGATTTCTCGAACTCTCGATTGCCGAGGTGTCGCCATGAATCGGACTCCCATCCGCCGGACGCTCGTTCCCGCCAGCCTCCTCGCCCTGCTCGCGCTCGCCCTCGTCGGAGTGCCCGCGATGGCCGAGGTGTACCACGTGAACCTGGCCAACGGCACCAAGTTCGACTCCCGCTACCCGCCCGAGGAGGCGAGCTGGGACGCGAACACCCTGCTCTTCATCACCGAGACGGGCAACTGGATCGGGATCTCCCGCGACCAGATCGACTCGGTCAAGGCCGAGACCGAGACCCGCGGCCACGGTACCCGGATCAACGCCACGACCATCTACATGGGGCGTGCGCCGAACGCCAACCAGAGCCCGGAGGAGGAGGCCAAGGGCCGGAACCCGCAGCTCCAGCTCCTCCAGAATCTCATCGACCAGCAGTCGCAGCAGCAGAACTACACGGTCGAGCAGTTCGTCGATCCGAGCCAGGCGGGCCAGGGCGGCCTGCCGGTGGGCTACGCCACAGGCACCGGCGCCGGTGTCGGCATCTCGACGGTGCCCGTGCCGGTCCAGGCGCCGGCGCCGACCCAGGCACCCCCGCAGTAGCCCAATGCCGGGCCTCGCCGGAGTGCGGGTCGCCCGGCTCGTCGTACCCCCGGCCACGCACCGTGCGCCCGGCCGGGGTTTGACAATCCAGACGGAGCGGTGACCCGAAGCGCGGCGCGAGAGCGCCACGTACCCGGGTCGGCAAGAGGGAAGTCGGTGAGAAGCCGACGCGGCCCCCGCCACTGTAACCGGAAGCGAAACCGGACGACGCCACTGCGCGGCCGGATCGCCCGCGCCCCCCCACGAGTCGTATCGGGTAGGGACGCCGGCGGTCGCCCACGTGGGAAGGCCCGGGAGTAGGTGACGCCGGAAGCCAGGAGACCTGCCGTACCGTCCGACGCCGAGATCCCGCGGGGAGCGGGAGGAGGTGCCTGGACGGCATTCTGCCTGGGCGCCGTCCCCCCGCTTCCACATCCAGAACCCCCGCGCCGATCGCCGGCGTCGCTACCTGAAGAAGGAGCACGCCATGCGCACGATCCTGTTGCTGGCGGCCGGCGTCCTCGGGGGCGTGATGCCGGCGCTCGCCGCCTCACCCTCCGTCCCCTCGCCGGCCGTCCGCGCCACCCAGGCCGAGAGCCCAGCCCCGAGTCGAGACGCTGACCGGGACCAGACGACGAAGAACGGCCAGGGCCCGGCCAAGGCCGAGGCCGAGCCCAAGCCGAAGACCCGGTCCAAGAGCTACCGGGAGTCGATCGAGGTCACCGCCACTCTCGATCCCGAGGACCCGGCCGCGGTGCCGGCGTCGGTCACCGTCATCGGCCGGCAGGAGATCCGGGAGCGGCGCGCCACCGGCGTCGCCGATCTGCTCCGCACCGTGCCGGGCGTCGACGTCTCCCGCTCGGGCTCTCCCGGCAAGGCGACCTCGGTCTTCGTGCGGGGCGCCAACTCGAATCAGACCCTGGTCCTGTGGAACGGCGTGCGGCTCAACGATCCGTACTTCGGCGGCTTCGACTGGTCGTTCCTGCCCACCGAGGGCGTCGATCGGGTGGAGGTGGTGCGGGGGCCCTACAGCGCGCTCTACGGCAGCCAGGCGATCGGCGGCGTGGTCCAGGTGCTGACCGGCGGCACCTCCGGCACCCGCCTGGCCCTCGAGGGCGGAAGCCGCTCCTA
>CAZIIB010000392.1:0-2556 GCA_964539125.1 uncultured Thermoanaerobaculia bacterium
AGGGCGATCCGCACCACCGGGTGACCGGCGTCCTGGAGCGCCTGGAGGCGCCCCCGGCGCTCCGGATCGTCCTCGCCGGAGAGCTCGAGGGCGACGAAGACCCGGTCGGAGCCGTAGTCGTCCGGCGCTCCCAGCGGCTCGCCCTCGACCGGCACCAAGCCCCGGCCCTCCTTGCCCGTGCTCTCGGCCAGGAGCTGCTCGGCCCAGTAGGCGAACGGCGCCACCGGCGGGTCGATCACGAAGGTCACCTTGTCGCGGCCGGCGCGGGCGTGGAGGCCGAGCACCGCCCCCAGGTGGAGGCCCGGGTTGCTCCCCGGCGGCACGGCGCCGGAGCAGCTCGTCGCCTGGCGCGCGGTCCGCTCCAGGATGTCGCCCAGGTCGAGGCCCAGGAGAGCCATGGGCACCAGCCCGAAGTCCGAGAGGGCCGAGTACCGGCCCCCGAAGTCGGTGGGGTTTTCGAAGACCCGGCGGAAGCCGTGCTCCCGGGCCTCCTGGACGAGGGGGCTGCCCGGGTCGGTGATGGCCACGAAGCGCTCGCCCACGGAGCCCCGTCCCGATCCCGACCCCGACGACGCGCCGGAGAGGCGCTCGCCCAGGCGGGAGAAGAAGTGGCGGTAGAAGCTCAGGGTCTCGGTGGTGGTGCCCGACTTGCTCGACACCACGAACAGGGTGCGCTCCAGGTCGACGGCCTCCTCGATCGCCCGCACCGCCTCCGGGTCGGTGGAGTCGAGGACGTGGAGGTCCGGCCACCCGTCGGCCGGGCCGAAGACTCGGCTCGCGACCTCCGGCCAGAGGCTGCTGCCGCCCATGCCCAGGAGGACGACGTGGGCGAACCCCTCGTCCTTGACCTTCCGGGCGAAGCCCTGGAGGTCGGCGATCCGCCCGCGGAAGGTGGCCACCGCGTCGAGCCAACCCAGGCGATTCGAGATCGCCCGGGCGGTCTCCTCGTCGTCGGTCCAGAGCGCCGTGTCGCGGGCGTGGAGGCGGCGGCCGAAGCGCAGCTCGGCGAGGGCCCTGAGGCCGCCGTCCAGCCCGGGCCCGGCGTAGGTCTGGCGAGTGGCGGCGGCCCCCAGAATCGCCTCGCGCTTGGCCTCGAGGGTTCGCATGAGGTCGTCGTACGGGGCGACGAACTTCTCCATGCCCTCGTCGAGGAGCTGCCAGGTGACGGCGTCGAAGTCGATCCCCACCTCCTCGAGATCGTCCAGCAAGCGGTGCGCCTCCTCGACGCCCTCCTCGATCGTTCCCGGCGCCACCAGGCCGTGGTCGGCGAACGCGTCGATGGTCTCGTCGGGCAGGGTGTTGACCGTGTTCGGGCCGATCAGGGGCTCGACGTAGCGAACGTCCCGGTAGAGGGGGTTCTTGGTGCTGGTGGACGCCCAGAGCACGCGCTGCACCCGGGCCCCATTCGCCGCCAGGGCTTCCCACCGGGGGCCGGAGAAGATCCGCAGGAAGCTCTGGTAGGCGAGCTTGGCGTTGGCGATGGCGGCCCGCCCGAGGAGCCGCTCCGGCCGGGGTCCGTCGCTCGGGGCCTTCCCGGGGCGGATGCGCTGTCCCAGGAGGTGGTCCACCAGGACGTCGATCCGCGACACCGAGGCGATCCCGGCGACGTCCAGGCCCTCGGCCGCCCGGCGCTCCAGGGCGCGGAGGTAGGCCTCGGCCACCTCCTCGTAGGCCTCGATGGAGAACAGCAACGTGACGTTGACGTGGAGGCCCCGGTAGAGGCTCTCCTCGATGGCCGGCACGCCCGCCTCGCTGCCCGGGATCTTGATCAAGACGTTGGGTCGGCCGACGGCGGCCGCCAGGCGCCGGGCCTCGTCGACCGTCGCCTCCGTGTCGTGGAGCAGGTAGGGCGAGACCTCGAGGCTCACGAAGCCGTCGGCGCCGCCGGACTCGTCGAACACGGGCCGCAGCACGTCGCAGGCGGAGCGCACGTCATCGACCGCCAGGCGCTCGTAGATCTCGTCGGCCGGGAGCCCCCGACGCACCAGCTCCTCGATCTGCTCGTCGTAGGCCGCGCCGCCCGAGATCGCCCGGTCGAAGATCGCCGGGTTGGAGGTGACCCCGCGGAGCCCCGCCTCGCGGACCCGGCGCGCGAGGGCGCCGTTCCGGAGCATCCCCCGGGTGAGGTTGTCGAGCCAGTAGCTCTGGCCGTTCTCGTGGAGTGCGATCAACGGATTCATGGTGCGTCCCCTTCCGGCGCGCCTCGGGCGCGGCCGATGGTGGTGAGTGTCTCGTCGTGGAGGAGGCTGGCCGCCGCCCGGTCGACCAGCCAGAGCAGCTCGCCTGCCGCCGGCCGGACGCCGGCCGCCGGCGCCGCCGACGGCGACTCGCCGCCTTCGAGGACCCGGGCGAGGACCTCGGCCTTGGAGGTGCCCGAGACCAGGAACATCACCCGGCGGGCGGCGTTGATCGCCGGCAGGGTGAGGGTGACCCGCGGGTGGGGGAGGTCCTCGGGTACGCAGGTCGCGACCAGGCGGCGGGTCTCGGCGAGGGCCGGGCAGCCGGGCATGAGGGAGGCGGTGTGGCCGTTCTCGCCGAGGCCCAGGAGGACGAGGT
>CAZIIB010000392.1:2566-4332 GCA_964539125.1 uncultured Thermoanaerobaculia bacterium
CCCCGGCGGCGGGGGCGAGCTCGCGACGGAGCGTCGCCTCGTAGGCCGCCGCCACCTCCCCCGCCGAGCCGAGCTCCGTCGGCACCCGGTGGACGTTGCCCTCCGGGACCGGAGCGCCGGCGAGAAGGGTCTCCCGGACCATCCGGTAGTTACTGTCCGGATCGTCCGGGGGCACCAGCCGCTCGTCGCCCCAGAAGAGGTGGACCCGGCTCCAGTCCACGTGGCTACACCGGGGTCCGCCCTCTCCGGCCAGGACCCGATAGGTCGGGATCGGGGTGTGGCCGCCAGCCAGGGCGACCGTGAAGCGGCCGCGCGCCTCGACCGACGCGCGCGCCGCCCCGGCGAACGCCGCGGCCGCCTCCTCGGCGAGGGCCGGCCCGTCGGAGACGATCCGGATCACGCCTCCTCCCGGCGCCGGGCCGCGACCCGCGCCGCCCCACGGAGCGCCGCCTTGTCGTCGAGGATCACCCGCACGGGGATCGGCTCGAGGAGGTCCCGCATCCGCCCCTTGGCGAGGAACCGCTCGACGAACGGTCCGTCGGGAACCGAGAGCACCTGGAGGATCTCCGGGGCGATGCCGCCGCCCACCCAGACGCCGCCGGTGGCGAGGACCTTGAGGGCCAGGTTGCCGGCCTCTGCGCCGAGGAGCCGGCAGAAGAGGTCCAGGCTCTCGACGCAGACCCGGCACGAGCCGTCGAGGGCCGAACGGCTGATGGCGGGGGCGACCTCGCCGCCGGAGGGCACGCCGGGGACGGGGCAACCGGTGTCGGCGCCGCCTCGGCGCTCACGCAGGAAGCGGTGGATCGCCTCGAGGCCGGGGCCGGAGACGGCCCGCTCCCAGCTCACGTGGCCGTGCTGCCGGGAGAGGTGGACCAGGAGCTCCCGCTCGAGCTCGTCGCCCGGGGCGAAGTCCGCGTGGCCGCCCTCGGTGGCGAAGGGGAGGTGCTCGGAGCCGTCCCAGTAGAGCCCCGCCTCGCCCAGCCCGGTGCCGGCGGCGATCAGGGCCCGGTTGCCCCGGGCGTCGCCTCCGGCTCCCGGGTGGATCGTCGCCACGTCGGAGGGGCCGAGGATCGCCACGCTCCAGGCCGCGGCCTCCAGGTCGTTGATCACCGCCACCGGCACGCCGAGGTCCTCGGCGAGCGAGCGCTCGTCCACCACCCAGGGCAGGTTGGTGGTCCGCACCCTGCCGTCCTCGACCGGGCCGGCCACGCCGAAGCAGGCCGCCTCGAAGGAGACGTCCCGTTCCTCGACGAAGCGGTGCACCAGCGTCGCCAGGCCGTCGTGCTCGGGGCTCGAGTACTTCTTCTCGTCGGCGATCCGGTGGTCGTTCGAATCCACCACCGCCAGGCGCGTGTGGGTGCCGCCGATGTCGCCCGCCAGGACTCGCATCATGTCGTCTCGCTCCGTGAGCTACCCACCTCCCCGAGAACCGGGGCCGAGCCGCGAAGTGGCGCCGGCTCGGGTGCCGGGTTGGCGTCCGGGGCGAGCGTATCCCGGTGGGGAGGCCGGGGGTCGCGAGGCTCGAAGGTGCAGAGAGCGGCGCGGCGGGCGAGGGGAATGGTGCGGGCGGGATCGAGGGTGGTTTCCACGATGTACCGAAGGCGTGCAAAGGGCGTTCCGCGCAGGGACCAACGCCCGCGGAGCGGGTGGCTTTCTCGGCGGCAGACTGCGCCGGCGAGAAACCACCGCGCCTCCGCGGGCTGCCACCTTGGCAGCCGGGGCGATTCCTCCCGCCTGTGGGTGAGGATATGGGTGGTTCAGCGGGT
>CAZIIB010000393.1:0-4330 GCA_964539125.1 uncultured Thermoanaerobaculia bacterium
CTATGCTCGCAGCCGTGAAAGCTCCTGTTTTGATCCTCTCGTTGGTTGGGCTCGCGGTCCTCGGGGCCGCGTGCGCGGCGCAGGAGGGCCCCATGAGCCAGAGTCGCCTGAGCGTTTCGAGCTCCGCGTTCGCCGCCGGCGGGCGGATCCCCGAGATCTACGCCCACGCGCCCGAGGGGCGTAACGTCTCGCCGGCGCTCTCCTGGACCGGCGTGCCGCCCGGCGCCCGGGAGCTCGCGCTGATCGTCGACGATCCCGACGCCCCGCGCCCCGAACCGTGGGTGCACTGGGTGCTCTACGGGATTCCGGTCTCCGCCGGCGGCCTGTCGGAAGGCGCGTCCTCGGGCCCCGGCCTTCCACCCGGCGCCCAGGAGGGTGACAACGACTTCGGCGAGCGCGGGTGGGGCGGCCCGCTTCCGCCGCCCGGCCACGGCACCCACCATTACCGGTTCAAGCTCTACGCCCTGGACACGGAGCTCGACCTGCAGGCCGGGGCGACCAAGGACGAGCTCCTCCGGGCCATGAAGGGTCACGTGCTCGCCGAAGGCGAGCTGGTGGGCACCTACGAACGATAGCTACCGCCAGAGGACCGTCCGGCCCAGGGCCGCGGTTCCGGGACGAGGGCACCATGGCCCGCCGATCCTTCGCCGCGTCCATCGGATCCCGCTGGCTTCACCCTCGGCGGCGATCCGGCGGCCGGCGCCACGGTGTGCGCCGCGAGCTGTGCCCTGTGGCGCTCCGCGGGCAAGAAGGGGAGCTGAGCCCCTCCCCGGCTCCCCCGTTTCCCGAACGCCCGGGAGGGGGCGTCCCCTTCCCAGACCACGGCGCTCCGCATGCCGCCGCGGGTGACTCACCGGCTCGTTGCGGAGCCTCCCTCGGATCGCACCGCGATCATGTCGATCTCGAGCAGCGCCCCTTTCGGGAGGCTCGAGACTTCGACCGTCGAGCGGGCGGGCCGGTGGTCGCCCATGGCCTCACCGTAGAGCCGGTTCAGCTCCGGGAAATGACCGAGGTCGGCGACGTAGATGGTGGTCCGAACGACGTCGGAGAAGGTGCATCCGGCGCTCGCGAGCACTCGCGAGAGGTTCTGGAGCACCTGACGCGCCTGGGCCTCGAAACCGCCGGCCACCAGCTCGCCGGTCTCCGGATCGATGGCGATCTGACCGGAGGTGAAGAGCCAGCCGCCGGTGGAGACGGCCTGGGAGTAGGGCCCGATGGCGGCGGGGGCGGCGTCTGTGTGGTGGAAGTCCAAGGGGCTCTCCTCGAGGTTGGAGTCAGCGGGTGGCGACGACGCCGACGTAGGGCAGGTTGCGCCAGCGCTCGTCGTAGTCCAGGCCGTAGCCGACCACGAAGCGATCCTCGATCGAGAATCCCAGGTAGTCGATCGGCACTTCGACCTCCCGGCGTGCCGGCTTGTCGAGCAGGGCGCAGAGCCTGAGGCTCCGCGGTTGCCGGAGGCGGAGGATCGCCAGGAGGGTGTCCAGGGTGTGGCCGGTATCGACGATGTCCTCGACCAGCAGGACGTCGCGACCACGCAGCGGGAGATCGACGTCCTTGCGGATCCGGACCTCGCTCGGCGACGACGACGAGCCGTAGCTCGAGGTCTGCAAGAAATCCAGCGCCACCGGGAGGCTCAGATGACGGACCAGGTCGACCAGGAAGACGACCGATCCCTTGAGCACCCCGAGACAGACCAGCTCGCCGGAGTCGCCGTAGTCGCGGGAGATCTCGCCGGCGAGCTCGCGGACGCGGCGCGCGATCTGCTCCTCCGTGAGGAGGGGCTCGGGGAGCGGGTCGGCGGTCTTGGGCGGCATGTCGTAGAATCCTGATTCGGTTTCGGGACAGCGCTCCGATTCGCGACCGGTACAGGCGATGACCGTCCACGAGCTCCAGCGGCTACACGGCCGCTATGCCACCCTGTCGAATCAGTTCCGTTCGGCCTGGGCGTTCCACCAGTACCTCGACAGCCTGCGCAAGGTCTTCGCGGGAGGGCCCGCGGGCGAGCTCTCGACGGAGTTCCAGGCGGTCTACGCTGAGCTGAAGTCGATCTCCGGGCGCCTCAGCGCCACCGATTCCGGAGCGATCGACGACGAGCTCGACGCCATCGAGGAGCGGCTCCGGGCGCTGTCCGCGGCGCTCATCCAGCAGGATAACAAAGTCACGCCGGCCCAGGTACGGCACTTCTTCCAGCGGGTCAAGAACCAGGACGAGAACATCCTCACCCAGCTGGTGAAGTTCTACGTCCACTCGCCGAGCAGCGCCGAGTGGGGTGGGGATCGCCTCGACAAGGTGGACTTCCTGCTCACCACGCTGGCGCAGGAGCGCGATTCCACGGGGCGCTACGGCCTCATCGAGCGCGGCCGCCTGCGCGAGATCGCCACCGGGCTGTGGAACCTCCTGGGGCCCCAGGAGACGCCGGAGGACCTGGTCGAGGGCACGCTCCAGCAGCTCAGGGTCCTGCGCGACGAAGTCACCGCCTGCCAGACCCTCGAGGAGCTCAACGAGCGCCGCCTGGTGAACCGCTTCCGGGAGCTCAAGCGCGGTTTGGGGCGCCGCCTCTTCCATCCCAAGCTGCTGCTCGAGTCCCTCGAGACGAACCTGGTCTACAAGAACCTCATCCGGCAGCTCTACGCGGTCGAGGAGCGTCGGATCACGGCGGAGTATCAGGGCATCTTCGACCTCGAGCGCGAGGCCCCGGTGGAGCCGGAGCTCGCCGAGGAGCTGCAGCGGTTCCGACAGGACGTGGAGCTCTTCGAGCGGCGCCTCCAGTCCGACGAGCTCAAGCTCTCCGAGCTGGCGAGCATCCGCTCCCAGGTGCGATCGCTCTCGGCTCGCCTCGGGCAGGAGGCGGTCGAGACGGAGCCGCCCCAGGAGGAGGACGAGGAAGCCGAGAGCGCGGCCGGCACGACCATCCTCTCCGACGCCCTGGAGAAGCTGGTGACGGCCCTGGCGGAAACCGATCCGGACCAGACCGCGTCGCGGGTGGTGATCACCTCGGAGGTCTACTCCTTCCGCCTGGAGCCGCGCGAGGTGGAGGCCCACCGGCGTCTCGCCGCCGACCCGGAGGCCGGGGGGCACCGGGAGCTCGAGCAGACCATCCTCGAGGCCGCCGCTCTGCGGGTGGCACTCGACGACCGCGTGGCCGAGATCAAGGCGCTCCTCGACGACACGGCGACCACCGGAGAGGCGCCCGTGTTCGCCCAGAGCCGCCGGACCCTGGCCCTCGCCGCGACCTATCTCGCCCGGCTCGCGGCGGCCGGCGAGCGCGCCCTCGTCCTCGGCCGGGTGTCCGAGGCCCAGGAGCTGTTGGTGCTCCGGATGCGACTGCTGCGCAACTACACGGGAGCCTGGCTCCTGGCGGTCGCGCCGGTCGTCCGCGGGCATCACAAGGGGTAAACGGAAGAGCCCTCCTGGAAGACGACCGCGAAGGGGTCGCGACCCTGGCGGGCGCAGATGCGCAGCGCCGAGGTGGGCCCCCGTTACATAATCGGGTACAGTCGCGGCCGCCGCGGCCACCATGTGGCCGTCCGACGGGAGGCCCCCATGTCCGAGCTCGACGAACAGATCAAGAACCGGCGGGAGAAGCTGCGGCTCCTGGCCGAGGCGGGGATCGAGGTCTACCCCCACGACTACGACTACGACCTCGAGCCCTGCGAGGTCGAGGCGCGGTACGGCGACTCGAGCGCCGAGGCGCTGGACGAGGCCGCCGTGACTCTCCGGGTTCCGGGGCGCCTCCGCGCCATCCGGGGCCACGGCAAGGTGGTGTTCGCGGACCTCTCCGACGGCGCCGGCAAGATCCAGCTCTTCGTCCGCACACCGCGGCTTCCCGAGGCGGCCCGCACGGTGCTCGACAACCTCGACCTGGGCGACCTGGTGGGGGCGCGGGGCCGCCTGATGCGCACCCGCTCGGGCGAGCTCTCGCTCGAGGTCGAGGACCTGACCCTCCTCGCCAAGGCGATCCGTCCGCTGCCCGAGAAGTGGCACGGCCTGGCGGACGTCGAGGCGCGCTACCGGCAGCGCTACCTGGACCTGGTGGTCAACCCCGAGAGCCGGAGGGTCTTCGAGACCCGGGCGGCGATCGTCGGCGGCCTCCGCCGCTTCCTCGACGGTCGGGGGTTCCTGGAGGTCGAGACCCCGATGATGCAGGTCATCGCTGGGGGCGCGACGGCCCGCCCGTTCGTCACCCATCACAACGCCCTCGACGTGGACCTCTACCTCCGCGTCGCCCCCGAGCTCTACCTCAAGCGGCTGGTCGTCGGCGGCCTCCACCGGGTGTACGAGATCAACCGCAACTTCCGCAACGAGGGCATCTCGACCCAGCACAACCCCG
>CAZIIB010000394.1:0-4328 GCA_964539125.1 uncultured Thermoanaerobaculia bacterium
ACGCGACGGCTCGTTCACCAACAGCGGCCGCTGGGCCCAGTGGAAGGAGAAGGCGATCGACCCGCCGAACACCGTACGCTCGGACACCTGGATCCTCTCCGAGCTCTTCTGGCGGATCAAGGAGCGCTACCAGCAGGAGGGCGGGGCCTACGACGAGGGCATCCAGGCCATGACCTGGGACTACCTCAACCCGCGCCTGCCCACCCTCACCGAGCTCGCCGAGGAGATCAACGGCTACGACCTGACCTCCGGCAAGCTCCTCTCCTCGTTCGGCCAGCTCAAGGCCGACGGCACCACCACCTCGGGCAACTGGCTCTACTGCGGCAGCTTCACCGAGGAGGGCAACCAGATGGCCCGCCGGGACACCTCCGACCCCCTGGGGATGGGGATGCACCACGGCTGGGCCTGGAACTGGCCGCTCAACCGGCGGGTGCTCTACAACCGGGCCTCGGCCGACGCCGAGGGCAAGCCGTGGGACCCCACCCGGCCCGGCATCTGGTGGACCGGCAAAGAGTGGGTGGGCGACGTGCCCGACTACGGCAAGACCATGCCGCCGAACGCCAAGGGTTCCTTCATCATGACCGAGGAGGGCGTGGCCCGGCTGTTCACCCGAGGCCTGAAGGACGGGCCCTTCTCCGAGCACTACGAGCCGGTGGAGAGTCCGACGGTCAACGTGCTCCACGAGAAGGTGGCCACCAACCCGGCGGTGCGCTGGTACGACGGCATCAGGGAGACCCTGGCCGGCGAGGGCGATGAGTTCCCCTACGCCTGCACCATCTACCGCGTGGTCGAACGCGAGCACTTCGTGACCAGCAACGTGCCCTACCTGGTCGAGGCGATGCCCGACTTCTTCGTCGAGGTGCCGGCCGAGCTCGCCCAGACCAAGGGGATCGAGAACGGCGGCCGCGTCAAGGTCTGGTCGAAGCGGGGCCAGGTGGAAGGCACCGCGATCGTCACCAAGCGCATCGCGCCGCTGACGGTCAACGGCAAAGAGACCTACACCATCGGCATCCCCGTTCACTGGGGCTTCGTGGGGCTCACGAAGGGCTCGATGGCCAACTCCCTCAGCCCGTTCATCGGAGACGCCAACACCCGCTGTCCGGAGTTCAAGGCGTTCCTGGTGAACATCGAGAAGGCGTAAAGGAGACTCCGCCATGGCCAACCTAGCCGTCAAACGGATCTCCGCCGCGACCACTCCGTCACCGTCGATCCGCACCGCCGAGCCGGAGTACTCCAAGCTCGTCGACATCTCGCGCTGCATCGGTTGCAAGGGGTGCGAGGTGGCCTGCAAGGAGTGGAACGAGCTCGGGGTCGAGCCGACCGCCAACTTCGGCAGCTACCAGAGCCACCGTGACCTCTCGCCCAACACCTGGCTGCTCATGCGCTTCAACGAAGCCGAGGTGGACGGCGAGCTGCGGTGGATGATCACCAAGTCGGCCTGTCTCCACTGCGAGGAGCCGGGCTGCCTCGAGGCCTGCCCGTCGCCGGGCGCGATCGTGCAGTACATGAACGGCATCGTCGACTTCGACCAGGACCACTGCATCGGCTGTCAGTTCTGCGTCTCCGGCTGCCCGTTCGACATCCCGCGCTTCGACAAGACGACCCGCAAGGTCTACAAGTGCAACATGTGCGTGGATCGGGTGGAGGCGGGCCTCGAGCCCGCCTGCGTCAAGACCTGTCCCACGAACGCCATCTCGTGGGGCGCGAAGCACGACATGCTCACCCTCGCCGGCGACAAGGTCGCGGCCTTGAAGGGGCGCGGCTTCGAGCACGCCGCCCTCTACGACCCGGAGGGTGTGGGCGGTACCCACATGATGTACGTCGTGCCCCACGGCGACCGGCTCGGGGACTACTCCCTGCCGGCCGATCCGACACCGCGTCCGGGCGGGCTCGCGGGCCTCGGCTGGCTGCGAAAGGCCGGCGGCTGGCTGTTCGGCCTGGGCGCCGTGGGAACGCTCCTCCACTACCTGACCTACGGACCGCTCGAGCCGGAGTCCCCCGAGGACTCCTCGGCCGGGGAGGCGTCATGAAGAGACCTCTCGTCCCCCGTTTCACCGCCTCCCAGCGGGTGATCCACTGGGCGGTGGGGATCTCGTTCTGCGGGCTGCTGCTCTCCGGCCTGGCCCTGGCCTACCCGTCGGTCTTCTGGCTCAGCATGGTGTTCGGTGGTCCGGCGGCGATGCGCATCCTGCACCCGTGGATCGGAGTGGTCTACACGGTAGCCATCGCCGCCATGTTCATCGTCTGGGTCCGGGACATGACCCTCGACGCCAACGACAAGGCGTGGCTCGGGAAGATCCCCGAGTACGCCCGCCACGAGCTCGACCAGATCCCGGACGCCGGCAAGTTCAACGGCGGCCAGAAGCTCTACTTCTGGTTCTCGGTGGTCCTCGCCGCCACCTTCCTGGTCACGGGGATTCCTCTGTGGTTCCCCGCGGCCTTCGGCGCCGGGGTCCTCACCACCATGCGGTTGCTCCACTTCCTGGCCACCATCGCCGGCGGCCTGCTGCTCCTGATGCACGTCTACCTCTCGACCATCGCCTTCCCCGGCACCGCCCGAGGGATGGTCTACGGCGGCGTGCGGCGCCGGTGGGCGAAGCTCCACCATCCGGCATGGCTCCGGGAGCAGACGGGGGCGGGGCCGGCGCGGATCGGGCCTCGGGATTGAAGTCCTCCGAGCCGTACGAAGAACGCGACGCGCGGGCCGCTCACCTCGCCGGTGAGCGGCCCCACGCCGCCGAGATCCTCGAGCTCTACCGCCGGGTCCTGGCTCTCGAACGGCCGCTCCATCGGCGCGCCGCCTCGTCGAGCTGGCTGGGTCGCGGCTGGCCCAAGACGCCGGCCGGGAACCCGGACCTCGGTCTCGAGGCGCTGCCCTTTCCCCGGCTCGTCCGCCCGCTGCGCCGCTTCACGGGCGAGGTGGCCGCCGTGGCGCCCGCGCCGCTCGCGGCCGTCGGCGCCGCCCTGGGGGAGGCGCCGGCCGAGACGCTCCAGGCGCTCCTCGAGCGCACCCTGGCCCTCGCCGAGCTCGAGGAGCTGGCCGGCGGGCTCGGCTGCCAGGTGCTGCCGCTCGTCTTCTACTCCCGGGCCTTCCTCCAACCGATCGCCGAGGGGCTGGCGGAGCGAGCGGGTCGTTCGAAGCCGGTCGGCCGGGGCGGAGGCAACGGCCGCCCGGAGCCGCCGGTCGCCGGCGATGCCGTCCGGGTACCGGCGACTTGCCCGCGCTGCGGCTGGCCGCCGCAGGTCGCGCTGCTCCGGGACGAGCCGGAGGCCAAGGGCCGGAGGCTCCTCGTCTGTGGGTTGTGCTCCACCGCCTGGACCTTTCCGCGGGTGCGCTGCCCGAGCTGCGGCGAGGACGAGCCGGACAGGCTCCTGTTCCACGAGAGCGAGGAGCATCCGTATCTCCGGATCGAGGAGTGCAGCACCTGCCGGGCCTACGTCAAGGCGGTCGACCTGCGCCGGGAGGGCACGGCGGTTCCCGTGGTCGACGACCTCGCCTCGCCCGAGCTCGACGTCTGGGCCGACGAGCGCGGGCTCTGGAAGATCGCCCGCAACCTCATGGGCATGTAGGGCACCATCCACCCCAAGGAGGACGAGGAAGAACAGGGTGGTGGCGTCCCTCTCCCGACCACGCCCTGCGGGCGCGGTGCTCGAGGGTGGGAGAGGGTTCGAGGGGGGAGGTGGGACGGGCCGGCCGAGCTCTCGGAGGACCGGCCCGTCCCGGAGGTTGCCTAGGAGTCTGCGCGGCACAGACACGTAGCCGCGCGGTTTTGCCGCGCAGACTCCTCGCAGCTACCGGGCGGTCAGCAGCAGCTCCGCCGCCACCCGCTCCCACGCGTCGGGATCGATCTGCCGGGCGAGGCCGGCGACCGGTACGCCGCCGTCCTGGAGCACCGTTCCGAGCTGGCGCCCCATCATGGCGCTCAGGGCCTCGGCCGAGCTCTCCATCCACTCGCCGGCGATCTTGCCCGGCATGAGGTTCTTGAACGCCGAGCCCGGCCGGTCGGGCCGCACCTTGAGGAGCCAACCCTTGCCGTAGGGATCACGGCTCACCAGCGAGGGGTCCTCGATCACCTCGGGGTTGACCTCCACCACCTCGCCGGCGACCGGCGAGAGGAGATCGACGCTCTTGCCGTCGGCACCGAAGCTCCAGCCCCGCTCCCCGATCTCGAGGGCGGAGCCGGCGGCCGGCAAGCGGATCGACTCGGGGGGGCCCACCAGGAGCTGCGCGAAGTCGTCGACCCCCACCTTCAGCAGGTGGCCTAGCTCGGGAACGGCCCAGGTGTGGCCGGGGTGGAAGAGGACGCCCTCGGGCACCCGGAACCAGC
>CAZIIB010000395.1:0-4323 GCA_964539125.1 uncultured Thermoanaerobaculia bacterium
AGACGTAGACCACGCTGGAGGCCGGCTTCCAGAGCACCGTGTTGCCCATGAGGGCGGGCGAGGTGGGGAGGTTGCCGCTGATCGACGCGAAGTTGAACGGCGTCACGGCGAAGACGAAGCCCTCCAGGGCCCGGTACTCGACGGTGTTCCACATGCCGGCCGAGGAGCGCGACTGCATGGCGTAGAGCTGCCGCATGTAGGACGGGTTGAAGCGCCAGAAGTCCGCGAGCTCGCAGACCACGTCGATCTCCGCCTGGTGGATGGTCTTCGACTGGTCGAGCATGGAGGCGGCGTTCATCCGCTCGCGCCAGGGGCCGGTGAGGAGCTCCGCGGCCTTCAGGAAGATCGCCGCCCGGGCCTCCCAGTCCATCTCGGACCACGCGGGCCACGCCGCAGCCGCCGCCGCGGCCGCCTGGGCCACCTCGTCGGGGCCGGCCTGGTGGTAGGTGGCGAGGACGTGGCCGTGATCGTGGGGACAGACCGCCGTTTCCGTCTTGCCGGTCCGGACCTCACGGCCGCCGATGACCAGCGGGATCTCGATCTCCTCCCCGAGGATCCTCTCGAGCTCGCCCTCCAGCCGAGCGCGCTCCGATGAGCCCGGGGCATAGCTCTGGATCGGCTCGTTCTGGGGCTCGGGAACGTTGACGACGGCGTTGGACATGGCGCTTCCTCCTCTCGCGTGGTGGCTCGGATCGCAGGAGCTCGGGGCTCGGAAAAGTCGGGAGTCGGGCGACCGGGGAACCCGGCCGCGAAGGACCTCCCCATGGTAGCCGTTCCCCCGTCCCGCCCGCAACGGCCTGCCGGGGTTCACCGCGGCGGAGGTTCAGATCCGAAGCGCGACCCAGGCGAGGAGCAGGAAGCCGAGGATCACCAGCAGCCCGCCGAGGGGCGTGACGGCGCCCAGCCACCTCGGCGCGCCCAGCGCCAGGGCGAAGACCGTGCCCGAGAACAGGACCGAGCCGGCGAGCAGGAAAACGGCCGCCCAGGCTCCCGGCGAGCCGGCCGCCGCGCTCTGGCCGGTGTGGCCGGCGGCGTCGAGCGCGGCGAGACCGGCCAGGATCGTTCCGAAGCCGCCGTAGATCAGGTAGCGGGCGGCGGTCTCCCAGAGCTCCAGGGAGTCGGAGGAGAGTCGGCCGCGGAGGCCGTGGGCTCCGAAGGCGCCGGCCGCCACGGCCAGAGCGCAGGCGAAGGCGCCGAGCGAGATGAGGATCCGGATCATGGGCGGGTCTCCCGCCGCCGAGCGGGTCGCCGTGCTCCGGGCGCCTTCGGCATCATGCGAGCTCGGCCAGCGGTCGGATCGCCGCCACCCGGCCCCTGGGGATGACCACCCGTGGGTGGCGCGACCAGACCCCGTAGCGGCTCGCGCCGGCGAGCCAGTCGGCCTTCGACTTGCCGTCCTCGCCGTCCCGGTGGGAGTCGGCATCGAGCAGGACGACCCGCTCGCCGTCCTCGTCGTCGCAGCGCCCCACCCAGACCTCCTCGCCGGTGGTGTCGACCACCACCGTGATGCCGTGGAGCGGGCTCTTGTGGCCGTGGCCCGGGAAGGTGCGTTCCATCGCCGGAGGGGTCAGGCGCAGTGCTCGTCGAACACCTGGACGAGGTCGCCGGCGACCGCCTGGGCGTCGCGGCTCTCGATGCGGTGGCGGGGCAGGAAATAGACCAGCTCGCCGTCCTTGAAGAAGGCGATCGAGGGGCTCGACGGGGGGATGTCGGGGAAGTAGGAGCGCGCCTTGGCGGTCGCCTCGACGTCCTGGCCGGCGAACACCGAGACCACACGGTCCGGTGTCTTGCCGTTCTCGAGAGCCAGGCGGACGGCGGGACGGGCCATGCCGGCCGCGCAGCCGCAAACGGAGTTGAACACCAGCATGGCGGTGCCCTGCGTCTCCGCCATGAACGCGTCGACGTCTTCGGGGGTGAGAAGCTCCTGGACGCCGGCGCTCACCAGCTCTTCACGCATCGGCCTGACGAGAATCGGGCTGTACGGCACGTTGGGTTCCTCCTGAATCTGCCGACTGAGACGCGCGCCGCCGGAGAGCGGCGGCGGATTCAGCTCTGACCAATCGATTCTACAGGCGCGAGGTCACGAATATTCCTCGCCACCTCTACCCCGCGGCCTGGACGCGGATCGCCAGGGCCTCCTCCACCTCGGCCGGACCGGAACCGTCCCGACCCGCCGCGGTCCCATCCTCCAGACGGAGGGTGGCCACCACCGGGTAGTGATCCGACGGTCCCGCGCGGAGCACCTGGGAGCGCAGGGACCGCCACGCCGGATTGGCGAAGATGTAGTCGAGGCGCTGGCGCATGAAGCGATGGGTCGCCTCTCCCGGCCGGCCGCAGAGCTGGAGCTGCTCCGAGGTGCGAAACGGCTCGAGCTCGGGAGCGCCCGGCGGAGCGTTGAAGTCGCCGGTGAGCACGAAGGGCGCCGTGGAGTCTTCCAGGAGCTCGGCGATGAACCGGGCCTGGCGGTCGCGGATCGTACGGGCCAGGCGGCCCCAGGCGGCGAGATGGGTGACGTAGAAGTCGAGCGGCTGGCCCGGAAGGTCGATCCGGCAGTGGAAGATCGAGCGGCGCTCGGCTTCGCCCGGCAGGCAGTAGACCTGGCAGCCGGAGGCGGGGGCCCGGCTGAGCACCGCGTTGCCATACTCGCCGGTCCGGTACAGGAGGCTGCGGCCGAACGAGGCTTCCATGCCGGTGAGCTCGGCGAGCACCTCCACCTGATCGGAGAAACGTGCCGCCCAGGTGCCGCGGTGAACCTCCTGCAGACCGACCACGTCCGGTTTGGCCTTGCGGATCACCCGCGCCACGCTCTCGATGTAGCGGCGGGAAAACAGGGCGCCGTAGCCCTGGATGTTGTACGACATGACCGAGACGGCCGGCCGCGCCAGCCGCCCGTGGGCGGCCGTCCGGCGCCCCTGTGGGAAGCTCAAGAGTGATCCCCCCCCGCCGGACGCTCGGTGGCGGGGCCGCCGTCGAGATCTTCCAGGGTCGCCTCGGAGGGCGGGCGTGAGGCCCGGAGCCGGGCGGCGACCGCCTCGGCCCGATCGAAGGCGCGAAGCAAGTTCCCGCCGGCGACCTTCTCGACCTCCTCGTCCGTGTAGCCCCGTCGCAGCAGCTCCGCGAGGAGGGCCGGGTAGCACGAGACGTCCTCGAGCCCCACCGGACCCCGCTTGATGCCGTCGAAGTCGGAGCCGATTCCCACGTGGTCGATGCCCGCGACCTGCCGGACGCGGTCGATGTGGTCGGCCACCTGCGAGAGGGTCGCGCGCACGGCGGGATGCCCCTCGTCCCACGCTTCCAGTCCCGCGTCGACCGCCTGGGGGTCCCCCGGATGGAGGTCCTCCAGCCGGGCCTTCTCGGCGGCGCGCTCCGCGTAGTAGCGGCGGACGTCCTCCGAGACGAAGGCCTCGACGAAGGTCACCATGACCACTCCCCCGTTGTCCGGCAGGCGGCGCAGCACGTCGTCGGGGACGTTTCGGGGGTGGTCGTCGAGGGCGCGGGCCGAGGAATGGGAAAAGATGACCGGGGCTTCGCTGGTCTCCAGTGCCTGCCGCATCACATCTGGCGAAACGTGGGACAGGTCCACCAGCATTCCGAGGCGGTTCATTTCCCGCACCACCTCGCGCCCGAAGGGGGTGAGGCCGTGATGTGCCGGTGCGTCCGTGGCGGAGTCGGCCCAGTCGGTGCTCTGGAAGTGGGTCAGGGTCATGTAGCGGGCGCCGGCGCGGTAGAGCTGCCGGAGCACGCCGAGGGAATCGTCGATGGAGTGGCCGCCTTCGACGCCGATGAGCGAGGCGATCTTGCCCGCGGCGAAGATCCGCCGCACGTCGTCCGGCCCGTAGGCCACCTCGAACGTGTCCGGCCAGCGGGCGGCCATCCGGTGGACCACGTCGATCTGCTCGAGCACCTCCTTCACCGCCTCGGGGCCCGGCAGGGTCGCGGGCACGTAGACCGACCAGAACTGGCCACCCACGCCCCCTTGGCGCAGGCGCGCGATGTCAGTGTGCATGGGCGGTGAGAGCCCGGCGGTGCTCGACGCCAGGTCGAGCCGGGAGAGGCGATTCCCAGTCCGGGCCCGAAGCTCCCAGGGCGTGTCGTTGTGCCCGTCGATCAGCGGCGCCTGGCCGAGCAGCTCCCTCGCGTGCGCGATCAGGGCCTGTGAAGGAGACGTCTCCGAAGCCGCGGCCATCGGCTCAGGAGCCTCCTGCGCCGCCAGAGCTGTCAGACCCGCGAAGACGAGCAGGGCCGCGGCGGCCGCCCGGCGGGGTCCGTCCCATCCTGATCTCCTCAAATTCGTCCTCCAAAGGCGGCGATCATAGCAGCCCT
>CAZIIB010000396.1:0-2804 GCA_964539125.1 uncultured Thermoanaerobaculia bacterium
CGACCCGCACCACCTCCTCCAGATACTCCGCGATCCCCCGCGCAATCCCCCGCTTCCCCACCATCCGCCGCCCACCCCCACCTTCTCCCCGAACGAACAGATACGCCACATGCTCCTCCCCCGCGCCCATCTCCTCCCCCCGATTCGCCACCACCGCCGGATACCCAAGCTCCAGCCGCTCCCGCGCCACCTCCGCCAGCTCCTCCTGACTCACCCCCTCCTGGTACTTGAACACCACCATGTGGAGGTCGGGGAACCGCTCCCGGACCTCGTCGATCACCTTCACCGTCGGTCCCAGCTCGAGCATCCACGAGCTCCGGCCGCTCGGCGTCTTGCCCGGGAGCGCCTCCGCCGGCCGGTAATCCGCAACCGCCGCCGAGAAGACCCCGAAGGCGAACCCTCCGGCGCTCAGGATCTCCGAGGCCATGCGCCGGTACTCGTCGTAGGTCTGGGCCACCGTCACCGGCAGGTGCGCCGGCGGCTCCAGATGTCCCCGGCCGTGGAGCAGGCGGACGTCCGCCCCCCGCAGGTAGAGCTCCTCGGTGATCAAGATCCCGAGCCGGCCGCTGAACCGGTTCGTGATGCTCCGCACCCCGTCGATCGGCACCGGGGTCGGCCCGCCCGTGACCAGCACCTTCACCCCGACCAGTGGCGACCGGCTCGCCGCCCGGCAGACCTCCGCCACCAGCACCGCGTCGTCCGGAATGTTGTGCTTGCCGTAGTCCTCGCGCGGCGGGATCACCCGCACGCCGAGGGAGGCGAGCGTCTCGAGCGAGCGGGTGAGGATCGAGGTATGGAGGCTGCCGTGCATGGTGGGCGCCACCAGCACCGCCGCCTCGCCCCGCTCCATCCGGCCCAGCGCCGAGGCCAACGTCGCGGTGACCGGGGAATCGGCGATCCCGGCGGCCAGCTTGTTGAGGGTGTTGTAGGTCGCCGGCGCCACCAGGTAGGCGTCGAAGGGCGCGGCGTCCGAGAGGTGCTCGGCGCGGGCGCTCAGCTGATCGATCACCGGCCGGGTGGTGGCCCACTCGAGGGCGTCGCGGGCGACGTAGCGGAGCGCCTCGACAGAGGCGAAGGCCACCACCTCCGCGCCCTCGCGCCGCAACGCCCGAGCGAGCGCCGGCGCGCGGTAGGCGGCGATCCCGCCGGTCACCAGAAGGGCCACCCGCCGCCCGGCCAGACGGTCCCCCCGCTCGGGCACCTCGTAGTCGGTCATGGCCTGACGGAGACGGAGTTTACCGCTCCCGGGACTCGGCGTGCGCCGCCCAGGCGCGGCTCAAGCGAGACGTCGGCGCAAGAGCCAGACGCCTGACGCCAGCAACAGTCCCACGAGAAGGACGAGAGCCGGCGGGGAGGCGGCGGGGACGGCCAGCAAGTTCAACCTCAGGGCGTAGCCGGCGACGCTGGAGGCGAGGAGATCGGCGACGTAGACGTGCACGCCGTCCGGGTGGGCCACCATCACGGAGGGCTCCGAGGCGATCGGCTTGCCGCTGAAATCCTCCTCGACCAGCCCTCCGCCCCCCTGGATCGCGAACGCCCGCAGCACCCCCGTGTCGTTGACGGGGTCGCGCCACGGCACCCACAGCCGGGTCCCGTCGGGGGAGATCGCGAGGGCCTGAGTGGTCAAACCCGCGGCGGCGACGAGCGGGTTTCCCGCAACCCCGGTCAGGGTGCCGTCGCCCGCCACCGTGTAGCCCGACACACCGTCGAAGGACGTGACGTAGATGAGGTCACCGCCCGGCACCACGTCGATCGCGAGCGGGCAGTTGCCGGCGGCGAAGGGTGAGCCGGTCACCTCCGTCGGGGTGCCGTCGCCAGCCAGGTCGAAGACGCTGATCGTGTCCCCGACGCAGTCGGCGACGAACAGCCGTCCGGAATCGGCCCGGACGACCAGGCCCTGCGGCTCGTCGCCGTCGGCGAACGGCGATCCGGCGATCGCCGACAACGCTCCGCCGCCGCCGATCGTCAGCACCGACACGGTGTCGTCGCCCGCGTTCGCGGTCACCAGGAACGCCCCGGAAGGGGCGACCGCGATGTGCTGCGAAGCGCTCCCGCCGGTAGAGAACGGAGATCCCGCGACCTCGGCCAGGGAACCGTCCATTCCCCGGTCGTAGACGCGGACGTCGTTGGCGCCGCTCCCCTCGACTACGTAGACGCGTGCCGAGTCCGCATCGACGTCCTGCGGGTTCGTCAAGCCGGTGACCGGGGAGCCGGGAACCTCGACCAGGGAGCCGTCGGGCTGGACCGCGAAGCCGGACAGGGTATCGCCGGAGGTATTCGCGAGATAGAGGAAGGCCCCGTCCGGAGTGGTCGCGCCACCCTGCGGAAAGTCGCCGACCGCGAAGGGAGACGAGGGAACCTCGAAGAGCAGGTACTGCGCGCTCACCGAGGAAGGAAGCAGCCAGGCCAGGGTGATGACAGGAACCAAGATACGGCGGATCGACACGGGCATCACCTCGCGAGTCGACGGGGATGTGGCGCCTCACCGCGACACACGCCCCCGGGGTGGACAGAAGTCGAACGAGGTGACGTCGGGCCCACAACCCGGCCGGCCAGCAGAGGAAGCCGTGCCCGAGAACAGCTCGCCCGACTCCCGGCCCCGAGAGGCCGAGATGGCCCCGTCCGTCAACGCGATTCCTTGGGCAGAATCTTAACATGACGAGTGCCGGCACGACGATGGTGAGGAACGGCCGGATGCGAGACGGCGAGGTGAGGCCGCCGGTGCTCCAGAGCGCCGGAGATTCCCCCTCCCAGATCCCTCGACTCCGCTCGGGATGACAAGGAAAGGGCAGGAGTCCGACCAA
>CAZIIB010000396.1:2904-4305 GCA_964539125.1 uncultured Thermoanaerobaculia bacterium
CCCAGATCCCTCGACTCCGCTCGGGATGACAAGGAAAGGGCAGGAGTCCGACCAACGCCGATCCCCCCCTCACTCCTCTCTGCGGCGAGGGACCACTACCAACCCGCCGGAGGGCAGCCCCGAGGTGTCCGACCCCGGAGGGCCGAGGGGTCCCGCTCGGCGACGTCTGAGCCGAGCCGGCGCGACCCCGGTGGGCAGGCTCCGGCTCACCGGGGCGAGGCGAAGCCGAGGTGCGCGCCGACGCCCCAACGCCCTGCAAGCAGCGCGCACCGTTCGCAAGAGCGGGACCCCTCGGCCCGGACCCGATAGACTCACCGCCCTCCATGACCACCCCCCGAGACCGCATCCGCAACTTCTCAATCGTCGCCCACATCGACCACGGCAAGTCCACCCTCGCCGACCGCCTGCTCGAGCGCACCGGCTCCGTCTCCGAGCGCGACATGAAGGAGCAGCTCCTGGACGACATGGACCTCGAGCGCGAGCGCGGCATCACCATCAAGGCGCACGCCGTGCGCATGCGCCACCGCGCCCCCGACGGCCAGGAGTACCTGTTCAACCTGATCGACACCCCCGGCCACGTCGACTTCTCCTACGAGGTCTCGCGCTCCCTCGCCGCCTGCGAGGGCGCCCTCCTGGTGGTCGACGCCGCCCAGGGCGTCGAGGCCCAGACCCTCGCCAACGCCTATCTCGCGGTCGAGGGTGACCTCGAGATGGTGCCCGTGATCAACAAGATCGACCTGCCGGCGGCCGACCCCGACCGGGTGCGCGAGCAGATCGAGAACGTCATCGGCATCGACGCCTCCCACGCGGTCCTCACCTCGGCCAAGAAGGGCGAGGGGATCGACGAGGTCCTGGCGGCGATCGTCGAGCGCATCCCACCGCCGGCGGGCGACCCCGACGCGCCCTTGAAGGCCCTCCTGTTCGACTCCTGGTACGACCCCTACCGCGGCGTCGCCTGCCTGGTGCGGGTGATCGACGGCACCCTCGCCACCGGCGAGACCATCCGCTTCATGGCCTCTGGGCGCACCTACGAGGTCGACGAGCTGGGCGTCTTCGAGCCCAAGGCCCGGAAGGTCGGGCGGCTCTCGGTGGGCGAGGTGGGCTACGTCTACGCCGGCATCAAGGACCTGATCCAGGCGAAGATCGGCGACACCCTCACCCACCCGAGCCGGCCCACCGCCCGCCCGTTCCCCGGCTTCCGCGAAGTGAAGCCCATGGTCTTCGCCGGCCTCTACCCGGTGACGGCGGACGACTACGAGGGCCTGCGCGACGCGGTCGAGAAGCTCCGCCTCAACGACGCCTCCTTCAGCTACGAGCCCGAGAGCTCGACCGCCCTCGGCTTCGGGTTCCGCTGCGGCTTCCTCGGCCTCCTCCACATGGAGATCGTCCAGGCCCGCCTCG
>CAZIIB010000397.1:0-4299 GCA_964539125.1 uncultured Thermoanaerobaculia bacterium
TGACGGTCGAGTGGTGCTTGTTGTTGAACTGCTTGCCGATCTCGGGGTAGGAGAGGTCTGTCAGCTTCTTGCACAGGTACATGGCGACCTGGCGCGGAAAGGCGATCTGCTTGGAGTTGTTCCGGCTCTTGATCTCGCTGACCTTGAGGCCGTAGTGCCGTGCCACGAACTTGATGATCTCGGCTGCCGAGCCCCGGTGGTCGTCCTGGGGGAGGATGTCCTTCAGGGTCTCTTTGGTGAGATCGAGGGACAGCGGCTTGCCGGTGAGCGACGCGAAGGCGATCACCCGGTTCAGCAGACCCTCGAGCTCTCGGATGTTCGAGCGCACCTGGCGGGCGATGAAGTAGGCGACCCCCTGCGGCAGCTCGACCCCTTCGATCTCGGCCTTACGGCGCAGGATCGCGACCTTGGTCTCCAGGTCGGGTGGCTGGATGTCCGTGATCAGCCCCCACTCGAAGCGGCTCCTCAGGCGTTCCTCGAGGGTAGGAATCTGGCGCGGCGAGGAGTCCGACGAGAGGATGATCTGGCGCTGAGTCGTGTAGAGGGTGTTGAAGGTGTGGAAGAACTCTTCCTGGGTGCGCTCCTTGTTGGCCAGGAACTGGACGTCGTCCACCAGCAGCACGTCGATCGTCCGGTAGCGCTCCCGGAAGACCGGCATCCGGTCGAAGCGGATGGAGTTGATGAGCTCGTTGACGAACTGCTCGGCCGCCAGGTACCTCACCTGGAACCGTGGATGGTGCCGGAGGATGTGGTGCCCGATGGCGTGGAGCAGGTGGGTCTTGCCGAGTCCGACGCCACCGTAGAGGAACAGGGGGTTGTAGCTGCGCGACGGGCTGGAGGCGACCGCCTGGGCGGCGGCGTGGGCGAACTCGTTCGACTTGCCGACGACGAACGTCTCGAAGGTGTACTTGGGGTTGAAGCCGTTCGGTCCCGGCGCCGCGGTCGAGGTGGCGGTGCCGGCGGCCTCGTCCTCGACCGAGAAGAGGACCTCGAACGACGAGCCTGCGAGCCCGGCCATCGCCCGGTCGACGGCCGGGCGGTAGCTCTCCTCGAGGGTGTGAAGGAACCGGGAGTTGGGCGCCACGAGGACGAGGCGCTCAGGCTCGTCCGAACGGACCTTCAGGGGTTTGAACCAGGTGGCGTACTCTTCGGGCTCGAGCTGATCGGCGAGCTGTCGGCGGAGGCGATCCCAGTGGCTCTGTGTCACGATTCAGGCTACGGAACAAAGGCAAATTTCCACAACATTTCCACAGACTGTGGAAAAGGTTTCCGCCGTGGAGGAGGATCGGCGGGACGTCTCTTCCCGAACTAGGGCGAACGGCATAGTACCACAGAGCGAGCGTTGTGCAAGGGGGCGAGGCAGATTTCTAGGCATCCAGATAAACCTTTGTATGGCAATAGGTTACGTTAGAACGGCGAGGCCAGCGCACGGCCCTCCGGAGTGAGCTCGAGGGCGCCGCGAACCGGTGGCGCGAGGGCCTTGGCGAGGCGCAGCAAGGAGGCCGGTAGCAGAGGCCGGCGCGGCTCGAGAAAGAGCTCGAGCCAGCTCTCGGGCCGAGGGTAGTCGACGAGCCGGATCGGCTGGTCGGCGGCGATCCCGGCGGCGTCCTTTGCCAGCTCGACGGCGCGGTCGATTCCGCCGAGCTCGTCGACCAGACCGAGGCGGCGGGCGTCGCTACCCAACCACACCCGGCCCCGTCCGATCTGGTCGACCGCCTCGCGGGTCATGCCCCGGCCCTCGGCCACGTGGCCGACGAAGGCGTCGTAGACCCGGTTCATCTGGCGCTGGAGCACGGCTCGCTGGTCGTCGCTGAGCGGTGCCGGGTTGGCCCAGAGGTCGGCGTGGGCGCCGCGCGCGAGGGGGTCGTGGGTGACGCCGAGGGTCTCGCGCTCGAAGCGCTCGGTGGCGAAGCGGCCCGCGATCACCCCGATCGAGCCGGTGATGGTGGCGGGCTCGGCCACGATCTTGCTCGCCTTGGAGGCGATGTAGTAGCCGCCCGAGGCGGCGAGGTCGGACATGGAGACGATGACCGGCTTGTGCTTCTGGAGCAGGTCGAGCTCGCGCAGGATGAGGTCGGAGCCGAGGGCCGATCCCCCGGGGCTGTCGATGCGCAGGACGACCGCCGCCACCGAGGAGTCGTCCGCGAGGTTGCGGAAGATCTCGCTCAGGTCGTCCGAGCCGATGAAGGTCTCCTGGGTCCATGGCTGGGAGCCGCCGGAGCCCCGGACGATGGTGCCGGAGGCGAAGACGAGGGCGATCTGGCGGCCCGAAAAGCCCGGCCCCTGGCCCCAGGTCGCGAGGGGGACGAGGCGCGGCTCGGCGCCGGCTCGCTTCTCGATCAGGTCGCGGAACTGGTCCGGGTAGATCAGGGAGTCGACCAGACCGGCGTCGACCGCTTCCTCGGGGCTCAAGGGGGCCCGGTCGATCAAGGAGCGGACCACGGCCGGCTCGAGCTTGCGGCTCTCCGCGATGGCGTCGACGATCTGGGAGTACTCGCCGTCGAGGACGGCGTCGAGGGCCTGCCGGGCGGGAGGGCTGTGGCCGGTCCGGGTGAACTGCTCGCCGGCGCTCTTGTACTCGCCGACGGTGAGGAACTCGGGGTCGATCTTGAGCTTGTCGAGGGTGCCGCGCAGGAAGTAGGAGTCGGCGTAGAGGCCCATCAAGTTGACCGAGCCGACCGGGGACAGGTGGATGTGGTCGCAGGCGGTGGCCAGGTAGTAGCCGAGGGTGCCGTTCGTGCCCTCGCCGATCGACTCGAAGTAGCACTCGACGAACTTGCCCGCCGCCGAGAGCACCTGGAGCTGGTGGCGGAACTCCTGGGCCTTGGCCAGCCCGAAGCCCGTGTCCCGGATGTAGAGGGCGACCCCGGCGACCCCGGAGTCCTTGCGCGCCGCGCGGAACCCGCGGTAGAGGTTGGCCACGCTCTCGTTCTGGGCGTAGGCCGAGAAGCCGGGCAGGGAGGCCGGGCTCTGCTCCGGCACCGGCCCCTGGACTCTCCAGACCAGCACCGTGGGGCCGCCGAGATGGGGGCCCTCGCCCCCGGAGAGGAGAATCCCGGTGACCGTGGCGATCACCGCGACGAGGACGAGGACGGCGAATACGATGACGAGCTTCTTCATGGGCGAGAGATCTCCTCCGCCAGGAGGTGGTCGCGCCAGCGGGCCACGTCGCGGGCCCTGAGGCGCGCGAGGTGACAGACGGCGTCGCCGGGGTGGACCAGCGGTGAGCGGGTCAGGCCGATGACGATGCCCCCCGTCGGGGCCTCGAGCTGGTTCCGCTCGCGGCCGAACGGGTTGGTGTTGACCGAGATCACCTGGCCGCGACGGATGGGGTCTCCGAGCGAGACCTTGAGATCGAGGATACCTCCGGCGTTGGCCCGAAGCCAGCTGCTCTTCTTGACCTCGAGGAGCAGCGAGGGCTGCGCGACCTCCTCGCCGTCGAGCATGCCGAGGTGGCGCAGCACCCGCAGCACGCCGAGCATGCCGATGTCGATCCAGCGCCGCTCGAACACCCGCGCGCTCCCGGCCTCGTAGACGATCGTCGGTACCCCGGCCTCCGCCGCGACCTTGCGGAGGGCGCCGGCCGGCCCGCGGCCGTGGATGACGATGGGGCAGCCGAAGGCGGTGGCCAGCTCGGTGGCCCTGGGGTCGCCGAGGTCGGCCCGGACGTGGGGGAAGTTCGCCCGGTCGCCGCCGGCGGTGTGGAGGTCGATGCCGTAGTCGCTGCGCCGGACGACGTCGTGAAAGATCCGGTGGGCGAGCCGGGCCGTGAACGAGCCGTCGGCGTTGCCCGGGAACGAGCGGTTCAGATCGCGGCCGTCGGGCAGGGTACGGGTCTGGTTGAGGAAGCCAGGCACGTTGACCACCGGTACGGCGATCAGGCAGCCGGCGAGGTTGGAGAGGTCCTGGTCGATCAAGAAGTCGCGGACGATGGCGACGCCGTTGAGCTCGTCGCCGTGGACCGCGGCGGTGAGGAAGACGGTGGGGCCGGGCCGGGCGCCCCGGACGATGGTCAACGGGACGTAGAGCGGGTCGGCGGTGTAGAGCTCGCTGGCCTCCAGGCGGACCTCGACCGACTCACCGGGGGCGATCGTCTTGCCGCCGAAGCGCAGCGCTCCCCAGGTTCCCGAGGATCCCGCGGGGACGGTCACGTCCCGCCGCCGTCGAGGTGGTCGAGCACGAACTGGACCATGGCGCCGGCGACGTCGACGCCGGTGGCGGCCTCGATGCCCTTGAGGCCCGGCGAGCTGTTGACCTCCAGAACCATGGGGCCGTCGTCGGAGGGCATGAGGTCGACGC
>CAZIIB010000398.1:0-4294 GCA_964539125.1 uncultured Thermoanaerobaculia bacterium
ACATGGACGGCGACGGCAACCCGCTGGACGACATCCTGCGGCTCGCCGGCAAGGCGATGCGTTAGACGCGGGAAGGCGGGAAGTACCACCCACTCGTGAGCGTGAGCTCCTCAGGCGAACGAGCGCTGACGAAGTGCACGTGACCTCGGGGTTCTTCGAAGCTCAAGAGGACGGTGAAGCTGCGGTGCTCAAAGGAGTGCCGCGCCTGTAGCATGAGCTTTGATTCAATAGAACCAGACCGAAGATGCCAGCCGCCTCGCGGAGCCGTTCGGCCGACGAGGCTCCGGAACATGCCGCATTGGTATCCTCGACACCTCCGACAACGGCGCCTGCTCCCTGCGCGAGGCGATCCACAACGCCAACGCCGATTCGCAGGTTGACGACATGGACTACGCCATGGGCTCGGGCGCCGACGTTCTCTGCCGCGCCCCGAGCGTCGCCCTCGGCAGCGGCTTCCGGGTCGAGGCCGGGGCGAGCTTCGAGGTGCCGTCCGAAGCGGTGACCTGTCCGTCCCGGACACCTCGAGGTCCGGCGCCCGCGGCATGAAGACTCCGACGACGGCTGCTTCGAGGTCGATTGAGCTCTAGACGCCAGGCGGTCTGGCGACGAGCCGAGCCGCCCGCGGTGCGCCGCGTCGCGCTTGATATCGTGGGGCCCATGGTCAAGGCCCCCGAGCTGGTGGAAATCGCCCGCTTCTCCTCGCGCCTCGAGGCCGAGAGCATCGGCCACGCCCTCGACCAGTACGGCATCCCTTTCCTCGTCCGGAGCGACGACGTGGGGATCTACGGCCCCGGCATGACCGGCTGGTCGCCCCAGGGTGCCTCGCTCTGGATCGCCGCCGACCGGGTCGACGAGGTGCGGGAGCTTCTCTCCTGCGTCGTGGCGCCCGTCGAGGATGGAGAGGACGTAGAGGAAGCCGAGTGGGATGGGCCAAAGCCCGCCTGAGGGCCCCCGGGGACGGCGAGAAGGTGCCAGCGCGGGAACCTGCCAGCCACTTTGCGGGCCACGAGAAGCTGCTGCTCGTCGCCGCCGCCGTCGGGTGGGCTCTCCTGCTGCTGCAGGTGAGCCGCGCCTTCGGACCCGAGACGGCGATCAACGAGATCCCCTACAGCTCGGACTCGGCCATCCCCGTGCTGATGGTGAACACCGGCACGCCCTTCTCTCCCGAGAGCTTCTACTACTACGGCACGGACCGCTGGGGCGCCTGGGCCTTTCTGCTGCCGGCGCTCGTTCACCGTCTCACGGGCCTCTGGTGGACCCCCCACATGCTCTTCGTCCTCCTGGCGTCGTGGATCCTCCTCGGCGCGTATCTGGCCGGGGCCCTGGCGCCCCGCGATCGCCATGCGCTCTCGCTGATCTACGTGCTGGTCCTCTGCCTCCAGAAGGACGCCCGCTACAGCCTCTTCGAAATCAGCCAGGTCTATGCGTGGATTCTCACCTCCATCCTTCTGACCTGGCTCTGTCTGCGCCGCCTCTTCGATCGGGGGCGGTCGCCGGGCCGGCCGGCCTGGGGTCGGCGAGCCGGGTTGCTCGGAGCCATGCTGCTGGCGCTGCTCAGCTCGATCGCGGCGGCTCCCCTGGTGGCGGCGATCCTCGGCCTGGAAGCGGCTCGTGCCCGGCTCAGAGGGAGAGAGGACTGGCGCTCGACCCTCGGCTGGGCGGCCGGGCTCTTCTCCACCGCGCTCGCCGTCGAGGAGCTCTTCCGCTGGGCGTGTGACCACCTGGTGTTCCTGCGCTTCGGTCAGCGTCTCCGGTGGCTCTACTCCCTGGACGCGGGGTTCCTGGCGCAGAACCTGAGCCGTCACATCCGCCAGCTCGCTTCCCAGAGCTGGTCCGCCCTGTACGTCGTTCCCCCGCTCGCGATCTCTCTGTTCGCCGCCTGGTGGCTGTACCGCGTCCTGGCCGGACGGGCCCCGGAGGCGCCCCGTCTCCAAGCGGCGCTGGCGGACGACACGGTGGTCTTCGCCTGCGGGACGTTCGGCCTGGCACTGCTGAATCTCCTGTTCGCCGTCGGGCTGGATCACGTGCGGTTGAGCGGATACGACCCGAAGTTCCTGGCCATCGCGCAGCTTCTCGCCCCGGTGAGCGGGTTGACGATCCTCTACCTGGCCGTGGTCCGGCCATTCGAGAAATCTCGATGGCACGTGCAGGCGGCGCTCGTCGCGCTGGGGGTGGTCGTGCTCATCCTGGGCATGCCCCACAGGAGGCTGTCGCCCCAGTACGAGAACCTCGAGCGGATCGCCCGGGATCTCGCCGCCAAGGCTCCCGGAGGTGTGCTCATGGGCGGCTACTGGGAGACCTACGTGTTCGCCAGCCTCCAGCCGAAGCAGACGATGACGCCGGTGCCCGTCTATGTGCTCCGGACTCCCTGGACGCTGGAGACGGCCCGAAAGGCCGCACGGATCGTTGTCGAGTACCGGCACAGTGGGCTCGGCCGAGCCGGTTCACCGCCCGAGCACCTCCGGCCATATGGCGTCCCCCTGCGCTTGGAGCAGGCTCGTTGGTACGTGGACGGCGAGTACGCCTTCGCGCTCTATGCCAACGAGTCGGTTCATGGCGCGCGCGCGCCGTCCGCCCTGCTCGGAGCCTCCGGACGGTAGCGCCCCGGGGCCGGAGCGTTCCTCCCGAGCTCTCAGCGCCCGCCTGCGGAGTCTCCGCCCTACGCCGCCGCGTCGATCAGCTTGGAGCGCGGCTTGGGGCGCTCCAGGTGGTGGCCGTCGGGGCCGGTCTCGCGCTTCCGGAGCGCCGCCGCGAAGACGAAGCCGAAGAGGCTGAGGAGGCCGAACATCCAGAGCATCGGGATGTAGCCGCCGGGGTTCTCCGCGCTTGCGCCCGCCCAGTCGTTGAGCCCGCCGGCGGCGAGGTTGAAGGTGAAGAGACCGATGTTCTGGAGCATGGTCATCAGGCCGTAGGCCGTGCCGAGGCGGTTCGCCGAGACCAGGTACGGCACCGCCGGCCAGATGATCGCCGGAACCAACGAGAAGGCGACGCCGAGCATGGCGGTCGAGACCCAGAGGTCCACCCGGGTGTAGGCGAGCAGCGGGAAGGTGAGGAAGAGCAGGAAGCTCCCGCCCGCCATCAGGAGCGACCGGAGACCGATCCGGTCTGCGAGAAGGCCGAACGCCGGGGTGGCGAAGATGGCGGCCAAGAAGACGTAGCTGTTCATCTGGCCCGCCACGTCGAGCGGCAGGTGGTGGGCATGCTGGAAGTACTTGATGGCGAAGGTGCTGCGGAAGGGGAAGATCACCGAGTAGAAGGTGACGCACAGGCCCACCAGGTACCAGTAGGAGCGGTCGAAGCGCACCAGGTCGCCCCAGACGATGCGCTCGGGCGGCGCCGGCCGCGCCAGGTCGTAGCGGGTCTCGGCCCAGCGCTCGAGGAGGTAGTAGACGAGGACGGCGCCCAGGGCGGCGGCCATGAGCCCGGCGGCGAGCCAGAGCGGCGGCTGCCAGCCGGCTTCGTAGAGCGGCTTGGCCACGGTCGGCGACATGTCGGCGCCGTAGGAGCCGGCCCGGGCGAGGGACAGGTTGAGGCCGAAGGCGAAGCCGAGCTGGCGCCCGACGAACCACTGCCCGATGACCACGGTGACGGCGACGATCATCGACTCGGCGCCGAGCCCGAAGAGGAGGCGCCCGAACGCCATGACCGCGAAGGAAGGCGACATCGCGGTCACCACGGTGCCGACGAGGCAGATGGCGGTGAACAACAGGGTCGCCTTGCGGGTGCCGATGCGGTCCACGATGATGCCGCCCACCAGCACCATGATGATGTTGGGAAAGCTGTAGATCGCGTTGAGGGTTCCGATCTGGGTGTCGGTGAACCCGAGGAGCCGTTGCAGGAGGTCGGCGAGCGGCCCGATGGCGTCGTAGGCGTAGTAGTTGCCGAACATCGCCAGGCTGACCAGCGCCAGCACGCCCCAGCGAACGGGCCAGGGAGGCGGGTTGACGGGCCCGGAGGTGTCGGCGGGCGGGGCCGACGAGGTCGGGATCTCGGTCCGGCTCGGGTCGTCGCTCATCGGGTCTCCGTTCGTGGGAACCGGTGGATTGTACATGCACGACCTGCCGGGCTCCTGGTCTCATCGTGGACCCGTGCGCCCTCGAGAGCACCGACCTCCACGTCCCACTCGTCTTTCACGAGCCGAAGAGCGTTCGATGGCTGGATACACTTCACCGGCTGGTGGATCGGTGGGCGCTCCACCTCCACGAGACAGTCGCCTCCTTGTGAAGCCCTGGAAACCCGAGTGAAGCTTCGCCTCAAACCGACGAGGAGCCGGGATCCGGCACGAAGGTTCTCG
>CAZIIB010000399.1:0-4294 GCA_964539125.1 uncultured Thermoanaerobaculia bacterium
GGGGGCCCCCCGGGGGCGGCCCCCCCCCCCGGGGGGGGGCCCGGGGGGGGGGGGGGGGGGGGGGGGCCGGGGGGGGGGGCGGGGGGGCGGGGGGGGGGGCGGGGGCTTCCGCCCGGTCGGCGGCTGCCGAGCCCGCATGGGTCGGGCTCGGACTTCAGAAGACGTCGTTCGACCCGGCCGCCGGGTGCACTCCCACCGCCGAGAGCCTGTCCGGAGCGCGGGGGGCTTCGACGGGCGCGGATGGTAGGGGAGATCCGCTAGGCCATCGGCGAGCCGGTCCAGGGCTGAGCGGTGATTCTGGAGCGCGGACCGTGCCGAGGCGCACAGCGCCCCAACAGCCGATCCGCTGAGTCCGACCCGGCCTCAGTCCTTGGCCGTCTTGAAGAACCAGATCAGCGACACCACCAGCAGCACGTGGGCCACGAACACCCGGACGAAGAACACCACGTGATTCAGCCACTCCGGGTTGAACGTCTGGGCCAGGATCGCGGTCAGCGCCACCACCAGCCCGATCCCGCACAGCAACACCCGCTTCTGCTCCCCCTCGGTCACGTTGAACAACCCCACCAGGATGCCCAGCCCGCCCACCACCCAGGGCAGCACCGAGCTCTCGAAAAAGGCACAGATGATCGCCACGATCAGACCGGCGGCGAAGGCCAGCGTGCGGAGCTTCATGTTCCACTCCTCTCGTTCGGGCCCGGCCGGACACGCAGCACGGACCCGGCCCGCCACCGAGCAAGCCGGTCGTGCCAGATCCCCCGAGTCCAGTGTTGGAGATTCTCTAGAAAGGCTACCACAGGGGGGGGAGATTCGGTCCCCCGCCCAGGTTTCTCCACTCCGGATCGAGCAGAGCTCGATCCTCCGGTCGAAACGACAAGGGGTAGGGCAGGGCACGCAGGGCCGGGGGCTCCCGACCGGCGACGGAAGCCCGCACCCTCGGTATCCGACCCCGCAGGGCCGGGGGCTCCCGGCCGGAGGACGTCGAGGCCCGTGCTCAACGAGGCTTTCGGGAGTCCGAGCCGCTCTTGCGCGGGCCGAGCCGAAGCGCGAGCCCATGCCTCCCGAAGTCCGACCAGCTTGCGCTGTTCCTCCCGGCGGGAGCCCCCGGCCCGTCCCGGCCCGTCTCAGAAGAGCTTCCCCGGATTCAAGATCCCGTACGGATCGAACGCCCGCTTGATCGCCCGGTGCGCCTCCAGACCCATCGCCCCGATCTCCCGTTCCAGGTGCCCCCGCTTCAGGAGCCCCACCCCGTGCTCGCCGGTGATCGTCCCCCCCAGCTCCAGCGTCCGCGCCACGATCCCGTCGAACGCCCCCCGCGCCCGTTCCCCCGCGTCGGCGTCCCGCGGGTCGAACACGATCGTCGGATGCATGTTGCCGTCCCCGGCGTGCCCGAACGTCCCGATCGTCACCCCCTGCTCCTCGGCGATCGCCTCGATCGCCGCCAAGAGCTCCGCCAGCCGTCCCACCGGCACCGCGACGTCGTCGAGCAGCGCCGTCCCCTGGCGCTCCAGAGCGGGATAGGCGAGGCGCCGGGCGGCCAGCATCATCCGCCCCTCGCCCTCCTCGGTCGTCTGGGCGACGAAGCTCGCACCTGCCGCCTCGCAGCACGCCTCCATCGCCTCGATCTCGGCCGCCCCCTCGGTCCCCCCCGCGTCCGAGCGGGCGAAGAGCATCGCCGCCGCGTCGGTGTCCAGGTCCATGGGCTCGAAAGCCTCCACCGCCCGCACCGTCCGGCGGTCCATGAGCTCCAGCAGCGCCGGGGTCAACCGGTCCACGATCGAGGTCACCGCCTCGCCGGCGGCGCCCAGGGTGGGGAAGAAGGCGGCCAACGTGGCGGCCGCCCGGGGCCGGGGGCGCAGCCGCACGGTGATCTCCGTGACCACCCCCAGCGTCCCCTCCGAGCCCACGAACAGGTGAGTCAGGTCGTAGCCGGCCACCCCATTGAGGGTCCTCCGGCCGGTGCGCAGCACCCGCCCGCCCGCCAACACCACCTCGAGCCCCAGGACCGAGTCGCAGGTGACACCGTACTTGACGCAGCAGAGCCCGCCGGCATTGGTGGCGACGTTGCCGCCCAGGGTCGACGTCTCGAAGCTCGCGGGATCCGGCGGGTACCAGAGGCCTTCGGCACGGGCCGCGGCGTCGAGATCGGCGTTGACCACCCCCGGCTGGGCGACCGCCGTCAGGGAGCGGCGATCGATCTCCAGGATCCGGTTCATGCCCAGGAGAGAGAGGACCAGGCAGCCGTCGACGGCGTTCGCCGCCCCCGCCAGGCCCGAGCCGGCGCCCCGGGGTACCACGGGGACCCGCGCCTCTTGGGCGATGCGGAGCACCTCCTGGACCTCGACACTGGAACCGGGGCGCACCAGGGCGGCGGGCCGGCCCGCCGGCGTGAGCCGGGCTTCGTCGCGGCGCACCCCTTCGAGGAGATCTGGATCGGTCACCACCCGGCCTGCGGGGAGGGCCGAGCGAAGGGTCTCGACCCACGCCGGCACGACCTCCTGGACCGCCGCTTCGCCGCTCATCTCGTCTCCCCGGGCGAAGCTCCCATCGCCCCTTCGTAGAACCCGGTGACGTGGTCCCGGACCAGGGCACCGGCCCGCTCTCCGTCGCCCGCCTCGACCGCCGCCAGGATCGCCTCGTGCTCGGCGGCCAGGCGACGGATCACCTCTCCCGGCGCGGGCTGGCCGTCGAGGGCCGCGATCAGGTGGCCGGCGATCGACTCGCGGAGCGCCGCCATGATGGCGTGCGTCGCCTGGTTCCCGGAGGCCGCTACCAGGGAGACGTGGACGCGGACGTCGGCCTCGTGAAACGCCGCGACGCCGACGCCCTCCCGGCGCATCTCGTCCAGGGCCCGCCGAGCCTCGGCCAGGGGCTCGGGGAGGGGAGCGCGGGCGGCGCGGGCGAGGGCGCTGGCTTCCAGGGCACAGCGGAGCTCGACCAGGTCGGCGAGCGGCACCCGGCGCAGGCGCACCAGATGGTTGAGCGCGGCGCGCATGGACTCGCTCGAGGCCTGAGCCGGGACCGCCGTGCGCATGGGGCTGGTGGACCCGCCGCCGGCGACCAGCCCCTCGGCCTGGAGCACCCGCAGGGCTTCGCGTACCGTCGGCCGGCTGACCCCGAACTGCGCCGACAGCTCGCGCTCCGTGGGCAGGGGCTCGCCGGGCGGCAGCTCGCCCTCCAGGATCGCCTCGCGCATCTGCTCGGCGACCTGCAGGTAGATCGGCTTGCGGCTCACCTCCTGGAAGGTCACGGGCGCTCCTCGGTCGGTTCTCGAGCCATTGGTCTGGTTGACAGTTGGTCTGACCAAGCATAGACTGAGGCGCCTCGAATGTCCAGCCAACCCACAGACCCAAGGAGAACGGCATGCCCAAGGTCCTGATCCTCGCGGGAGACGCCGCGGAGTCGCTCGAAGTCATGTATCCCTACCAGCGCTTGCTCGAGGAGGGCTACGAGGTGACCCTGGCGGCCCCGACCCGCAAGAAGCTGCAATTCGTCGTCCACGACTTCGTCGACGGCTTCGACACCTACACCGAGAAACCGGGCTACACCTGGGACGCCGACCTGGCCTTCGCCGACGTCGACCCGGCCGACTACGTGGCCCTGGTGATCCCCGGCGGGCGGGCTCCCGAGTACATCCGGAACAACCCCGACTGCCAGCGCATCATCCGGTACTTCATGAGCGAGGAGAAACCGGTCGCCCAGATCTGCCACGCGCCCCTCGCGCTCGCCGCCGCGGGCGTGCTCGAGGGGCGCAGGAGCGCCGCCTATCCGGCCCTGGCGCCGGACGTGAAGGCGGCCGGCGGGGAGTTCGTGGACGGCGGCGCAGTGGTCGACGGCGCCATGGTCTCGGCGCGCGCCTGGCCCGACCACCCGACCTGGATGCGCGCGTTCCTCGAGATCCTTCGCAAGAAGGCCCCGGTCTCGGCCTGAGGCGGCGGGGGGATCACCCGGCGCGCAGCAGCCGGAGAGCGGCGACCGGGCCGTCGGCAGTCTGCGCGTTCGGGCGCAGGCAGCGCAGGTCACCGAGCTGAAGATGCGCGATCCGCGACCGGTCGAGGCGGGGGGTGAGAAGCTCGACCGAGGCTCGGCCCAGGTCCTCGACCACGCCGAGCCCGAGACAGAACCCCGCGCCGTCCAAGAGGCCCACCACCGCTCCCGGCACCACTTCGGACGGCGGCTCCCAGCCGGCGGTCACCAGCCGGCTCCGGCCGAAGCGGCGCCGCACCCCGCGCGCGAGGTGCGCCCGGAGCCGGGACTCGAGACCCTTCCGGCGTTCCTCTTCAGCCGGCGGCCG
>CAZIIB010000400.1:0-4278 GCA_964539125.1 uncultured Thermoanaerobaculia bacterium
TAGACTCGATCGCTGGACGTGGGTGGGGGAGCTCCGACTCACGAAGCCCATGGATTTTCAGACGCCTCGTCGGTTTGAGGCGAAGCTTCACTAGACTCTCTCTCCGAATGAACATCCTGGGAATCTCGGCGTTCTACCACGAGTCCACCTGCTGCCTGCTGGCCGACGGCCGGGTGGTGGCCGCCGCCTCGGAGGAGCGCTTCTCGCGCCGCAAGCACGACCCGCGCTTGCCGGTCGCCGCCTTCCGCTTCTGCCTCGACGCCGCGGGCCTCGGCCCGACCGATCTCGACGCCGTCGCCTACTACGAGCGGCCGGAGGCCAAGCTCACGCGCCAGCTCTGGGCCCTCTCGCCCCGGGAGGGAGACGGCCGGCCCGCCGGGCGCGAAGATCCCGCCCGCCTCGACCCCGGCCGGCCGGAGCGCCTGATCCGCGAGCGCCTGGGCTGGGACGGCCCCTTCCTGACCTTCGACCATCACCTCGCCCACGCCGCCAGCGCCTTCTTCTTCTCCGGTCTCCCGGAGGCGGCCGTCCTCACCGTCGACGGCGTCGGAGAGTGGGCCACGACCAGCTATGGGCGGGGTACGGCGGACCGCCTGGAGCTCTTCGAGGAAGTCCGCTTCCCGCATTCTCTGGGGCTCCTCTACTCCACCCTCACCGCCTACCTCGGCTTCCGGGTCAACGGCGGCGAGGGCAAGGTGATGGGGCTCGCCGCCTACGGCCGGCCGCGCTACGTCGAGCAGGTTCGACGTCTCATCGCGTCCCGGCCCGGAGGCGGCTATCTCCTCGACCTGGCGTACTTCGATTTCCTCCACGGCCGGCGGATGGACTCTCCGGCTCTCTGGGACCTTCTCGGGGGCCCGCCGCGGGCGCCGGAAACGACGATCGAGCCCCGCCACATGGATGTCGCGTGCAGCCTGCAGCAGGTGCTCGAGGAGGTCCTCCTGGAGAAGGTCCGCTACCTCCACGAGCGGACCGGCCTCGACGCCCTCTGCCTGGCGGGCGGCGTGGCCCTGAACTCGCGGGCCAATGGACGGATCGCCCGGGAGGGGCCTTTCCACAAAGTGTGGGTGCAGCCGGCCGCGGGCGACGCCGGAGCGGCCCTGGGCGCGGCAGCCCTGGCCCACCGGGAGCTCGCCGGAGGAGATGCGGCCCGACGGGCCGTCGCGCCCCTCGAGCACGTCTTCCTGGGACCGGCCTGGAGCGCCGAATCCGTGGCCTCCCTGGTGGCCGGTTCCGGCCTGCCGGCGCTCGACTTCCGGGGTCGCGAGCGGGAGCTCCTGGAGGCTGCCACCGAGCGCCTGGCCGCCGGCCGCGTCGTCGGCTGGTTCCAGGGCCCCATGGAGCTCGGCCCGCGGGCGTTGGGGGGACGGAGCATTCTGGCCAGCCCGCTCCGGTCCGAGCTCAGGGACCGTCTCAACCTCCGGATCAAGCGCCGCGAGGGCTTCCGGCCCTTCGCTCCGAGCGTCCTCGCCCACCGGGCCGGCGAGCACTTCGACCTCGACCATCCGTCGCCCTTCATGCTCGAGACCTGCCGCGTGGTCTCTCCCCTGGAGCTTCCCGCCGTCACCCACGTCGACGGCTCGGCGCGCATCCAGACAGTGGATCCGGCCACCGCGCCCCGCTTCGCGGCCCTGCTCGAGTCCTTCGAGCGGCGGACCGGCTGCCCGGTGCTCCTCAACACCTCGTTCAACGTGCGCGGCGAGCCCATCGTCTGCTCACCCGCCGACGCCCTCTTCACCCTGGCCGACGCCGGCCTCGACAGCCTGGTGATGGAGGACACTCTCCTCGACCGGGAGGCGCTCCCCGCCGGATGGCGAGCGCGGCTGGCCGCCTGGCGGCCCGCGCCCCCGGCGAGGCCTCCGGAGCGCCCTGAGCCTTCCCTCGAAGGCAACCTCTACACCTTCGTATGACCCCGGAAGACCCCAGGCCCATCTCCATCTGGCAGCCGCGGCGCCGGAGCCGGGAGCTGGTCTGGGAGCGCCCGGTCCCGCTTCCCTTCGGTGACCACCACGCGCCCCGTCGCGAGCTCCGGCCCCGGAACGGGCCCGTGCCCCGGCGCGTCTGCCTGTTCGGCGAGTCGGCCGCCGCCGGCTACCTCTACGCCCCCCACGCCACGCCGGCCCGGGTGCTCGAGGCCCAGCTCTGCACGGTCTCGGGCCCGGGGAGGTGGGAGGTGATCGACCTCTCCCGCACCAACGAGACCCTGGGTCCTCTGGTGGCCACGGCGGAGGCCTCTCTCCAGCTCGAGCCGAACCTGCTGGTGGTGTTCGCCGGCAACAATTTCACCCTGCTCGAGACCGCCGAGATCTCGCCCTACTTCCCCTCCGGCTCCGGCCGCCGGAGCCTGGCGGCGGCCCTCGGGCAGGCGGGCCCGGCCGGCGCCGTGGGCCTGGCGCGGCGCACACTGGCGGCCCGGGTGAGCGAGGCCCTGGAGCGGCTCGCCGGAATCGCACGCGCCGCCGCGGTCCCCGTCCTCCTGGTGATCCCGGAGGTCAACCTGGCCGACTGGGAGAGCCACCAGCCGGTGGTCTGGCTGCCGGGGGACGGCGTGGCTCGCTGGCACCGCCTTCTCGCCAAGGCCCTCGCGGCACTCGAGCGCGAGGAGTGGGCAGCCGCCCAGGAGCTCGCCTGGCGCATGAACGAGCTCGATGGCTCGTCCTCTCCCACCGCCTTCCGCCTCCTCGCCCGGGCCTGGCGCGGCGCGGGCCGGGAGGGCGAGGCCCGCGAGGCGGCCCTGGCCGAGGTGGACTCGGTCCATTACCCGCTTCTGGCCTGCCTCGGGGCGCCCCGGGCCACCACCGCGGCCCGGGACCTCCTGGCCCAGGCCGCCGACCGCCACGGGCTCGCCACCGTCGACCTGCGCCCCCTCTTCGCCCGGCACACGGGCTCGGTGCTACCCGGCCGGCGGATGTTCCTGGACTACTGCCACCTGACGCTGGAAGGGATGGCCGTGGCCATGGCCGCGGTGGCGGAGCAGGCGCTTCGCTTCGCCAGCCCCCCCGAGGGCGGCCCGCGCCCCTGGCACGAGATCTTCGAGCGAACCGGCGCTCCGCGGATCGCACCGGAGGCCGACGCCGCCGCCCGCCTCGGCGCCGCGGTGCACACGGCCCATCGCCACCTCGCCGTGGGGCCGGCGGCCCCCATCCTCGAACACTGGTGCCGGAGCGCCCTCGAGATCTCGCCCGGCGTCGCCCGGGCGATGCTCGAGCTGGCGGCCCTCCGCCTGGCGCCCTGGCCGGCGGTCTTCACTGCGGCCCTGGACCGCCTCGAGGCGTCGCCCTACCGGCTTGGGTTCCAGCACGGTCTGCGCTGGGACGGCCTCGACGGCGGCCTGCTCCTGGCGATGGGGGTGGCGCTCGAGGCGACCGGCGCGAGCGAGGCGGCGGAGCTCGCCGGCCTCCTGGCCCGAGCTGGCGAGGCTCCCTCCGACGAGGCGGTCGACCTCGCCCGCGGCGCCCGCCACCTCGCCGAACCCGTGGCCCGCTTCTACCCGGAGGCGATGGCGGCCGGGAATCCGGACGGCCGGGCCACGCTGCGCTCGCCGTGGCCGCGCACCGGCTTCCATCTCCTCGCCGGCGCCTCCGGGCCCCTCCGTCTCGAGCTCACCGCCCGCCTCCCCCCGATCCCCGGCGCCGAGGGGCACCGCCGGGGCCGCGCCACGCTCTACGCCGGCGGGCGTCGCCTGGGAGAGGTCACCCTGGACGAGGGCTGGCGCCGCTCGGAGATCCGGGTTCCCGCCGGCTGCCTCACTCCCGGTCTGCAGCGGATCGACGTCGCCTGGCCCGAGCTGCCCCCTGTGGGCGAGATGGCCCTCGAAGCAGCGCGCGGGCGCCTGGAGCGCGGTCTGGAGGCGGACCTCCATCCGGTCTTCGGCGAGATCTTCGCGCTGAGGGAGCGGAGGGGCTGACCGGGGCGTCGGGCGCTCTCAGGCGCCCATGGCGTCGCCCTGCACCAGGCGGGGGCCGCCCCACTTGCCGGGGAGCAGCCGCTCGGCCTCGGCCCCGTCGACCGGTTCCGAGAAGAGGAACCCCTGCGCCATCGGGCAGCGGAGGCGCGCCAGAAGCACCCTCTGGATCTCGGTCTCCACCCCCTCGGCGACCACGTCGATCCCCAGGTTGCTCGCCAGGGTGACGATCGATTCGACGATCTCGCCGTCTCCCCGGCCCTCCTCCATGTGCCGGATGAACGACCGGTCGATCTTGAGAGCCTGGATCGCGAACTGGTGCAGGTAGCTCAGCGAGGAGTAGCCGGTTCCGAAATCGTCGATGTGAACGTTGA
>CAZIIB010000401.1:0-4267 GCA_964539125.1 uncultured Thermoanaerobaculia bacterium
TAGCCGCCGACCGGGCGGAGCCCCGGCCCCCTCCGGATCGAAGGCACCCTCGGTGGCAGTTCCCTGCCTGCGCTCCGGCCTCACGCCGAACGCGGAATCTGCGAATGCGCCACAATAGGGCCAGACCATGCCCCACGAGATCTGGATCAAGGGGATCCTCTGTCTGCTCGCCGTGCCCGTCGTGCTCTGGTGGGATCGGGCCCGCCCTCCGCGCTCACCGCGCAAGGCGAGCTCCCTGCTCCTCCTCACCGCCACGGTGGCCGTCGCCAGCTACTACAACTACGGAGCCTTCCACGGCCACGGATACGTCCACCACTGAGAGCAATTCCACTACTTCCTCGGATCGAAATACTTCCCCGAGCTCGGCTACGACGGCCTCTACGCCGCCTCGATCGAGGCCCAACGCGAGACCCGGCCCGAGCAGGCGATCCAGCCCTGGGCCCGCGACCTGCCGACCAACGAGGTGGTGCCGAGCTACCGGGTCCTCGAGCAGGCCGACCGGGTGAAGCAACGATTCACTCCGGAGCGCTGGCAGGCCTTCCTCGCCGACCACGCCCGCTTCCTCGACCGGATGGCCCCGGACTACCTGGAAAAGGTCCGCAAGGACCACGGCTACAACCCGAGCCCCACCTGGACCTTCGGGGCCCGGCTCTTCGATCGCTGGCTCTCGGCCCGCCCCGAGAACCTGGTGCTCCTCGGATCGCTCGACCTGCTCCTCCTGATCGTCCTCTTCTGCTTCCTGATCACGACCTACGGCTCGCGGATCGGCTCCCTCTGCCTGGTCGTCTTCGGCCTCGGCTACCCGTGGCGCTACGACTGGATCGGCGGCGCCTTCCTGCGCCTCGACTGGCTCGTCGCCGTGGGCGTGGCGGTCTGCCTGATGCGGCGCGAGCGCTACCGTTGGGCCGGCGCGCTCCTCGCCTACGCCGCCGCCGTCCGGATCTTCCCCCTCGCGCTCCTCCTGGGTCCGGTGATCCTCGCCGTCCGGGCCCTGGTGCGCAGGGAGGACCTCGGCTGGGCCTGGCGCTTCGCCCAGGGCTTCGGCCTGGGCCTCGCCCTCTGCGTCGTCGCCGGCGGGCTCGCGGGGCGGGGCTTCGGCGCCTGGCGCGAGTTCACCGCCAACCTCGAGACCCACGAGGAGACCTGGCTGACCAACAACGTCGGCCTGGAAAACCTCGTCCTCTACGACCTCGACACCGTGAACCGCAAGGACGTCGACTGGTCGCTCCCGGAGCCCTGGATCCGCTGGCAGGAGGAGATGAATCGGCTCGAGGACCGGAGGCGGGGTGCGGTCTACGCCCTCGCCGTGTTCTACCTCCTGCTCCTCGCCGCGGCGAGCTGGCGGGCCCGGCGAGACGAAGCGCTTCTGCTGGGCCTGGGCGCCGTCTTCGCCCTGAGCCTCCTCACCTGCTACTACTGGGCAATGCTCCTGCTGGTGCCCTTGCGCGGCGACCGCCGGGCCGCGGCCGTCCTCCTGCTCCTGAGCGCCAGCCTGTACGCCGTCCACCTGGCCACCCCGCCCTCCTTCGAGATGGTCTACGGCGTCATGTCCTGTGAGCTGGCGCTCCTGCTCCTGGCATGGGCCGGCCCCGCGGCCTGGGAGACGCTCCGCAGATCCAAGGTTGAACTTTCGCTCCGCGAAAGTTAGGCTGCGGTCCATGCTCCTCCCACGCACCCTCTCCGGCACCCTCTCCCGCGCCGTCGAGGGCTTCCCCGCCTTGCTGGTCACCGGCCCGCGGCAGTCGGGCAAGACCACGCTCTTGCGCTCCCGGTTCGGAGACTCCCACGCCTACGTCTCCCTGGAGGCTCCACACGTTCGAGAGCGCGCCCTGGCCGACCCCGTGGGCTTCCTCGCCGACCACCCACCGCCGGTGATTCTCGACGAGGTCCAGCACGTCCCGGAGCTCCTTTCCTACTTGCAAGTCGCCATCGACGAAGACCGCCGGCCGGGACAGTGGCTGCTCTCGGGCTCCCAGAGCTTTCCACTCCTCCAAGGCACGAGCGAGTCCCTGGCCGGCCGGGTCGCGATCCTGACCCTCTTGCCCCTTTCCTGGAGCGAGATCCAGGGCCGAGCCCGGCCGAGGGATTCCGTCGACACTGCGGTCGAGCGACTCCTGGCGGCCCGGCGGCTTCGAGGAGCCTCTGAGCCTTCCGCGCAGAGCTCCGAGGATCTCGCGAGCTGGCTCCTACGCGGCGGTTTCCCCCAGCTCTGGGGTCCGGAACGGCCGGACCTCGACGTCTGGATGGCGAGCTACGTCCAGACCTACCTCGAGCGGGACGTGCGCTCGGTGCTGGCGGTCAAGGACCTGGGGAGCTTCCAGGCCTTCCTTCGTCTCGCCGCCGCCCGTACCGGGCAGATCCTCAACCTGACGGACCTGGCGCGCGACGCGGGAGTCTCGCCGCCCACCGTACGCCAATGGCTGAGCGTGCTCGAGGCCAGCCACCAGGTGCTCCTCCTGCGCCCGCACTTCGAGAACCTGGGCAAGCGGGTGATCAAGTCCCCCAAGCTCTACTGGCTCGACACCGGCATCGTCTCCTTCCTGCTCGGCTTGAGAACCGGAGAGGCGGTGCTCCGAGGTCCGCTCGCCGGGCCTCTCTTCGAGACCGCGGTCGTCGCCAACCTCGCCAAGCTCTTCTACCACCGGGGGTTGCCTCCACCGCTCTGGTACTGGCGCTCCCGGGATGGGTGGGAGATCGACCTCCTCGTCGAGCTCGAAGGAAAGCTCCACCCCGTGGAGATCAAGTCCACCACGACGCCGCGCCCTGGCCACGCCGAGAACCTGACCCGCTGGCAGGCCCTCGCCGGAGAGAAGGCCGGACGCGGCCTGCTGATCACCGGCGCCGGCGAGGCCTCGGCCCTAGCGCCCGGCGTGCGGGTGTTGCCGTGGCACCGGCTGTGACCATGCTTCCTCTCGTCACGGAATTCGCTTTCGTAGACCCTCTGTTCTAGCTCCCGCAATGAGCACGGCCTCTCAGGACTGGGCTCCCTTCCGGGCCGACGAGCGCCCGGTCGAGGAGCTGCCGCGCCACGGCACCTGGCGCCTCGCCCTCGCCTACGGCAACACCTACCACGTGGGCATGTCCAGCCTCGGCTTCCAGCGCACGTGGCGCCTGGTGGCCGACCGGCCCGGCTGGGTGGCCGAGCGCTTCTTCACCGACGGCGGCGGCGCCCCCGTCTCCGTCGAGTCGGACCGCCCCCTCTCGGATTTCGGCTGCGTCGCGTTCTCGGTTTCTTTCGAGGAAGACTACGTCCACCTCCTGCGGCTCCTCGACCGGGCGGGCATCCCGCTCCGGCGCGCCGAGCGCGGGCCCTGGCACCCGCTGATCGTCATGGGCGGCTCGTGCGCCGCCATCAATCCCCTGCCCATGGCCGAGTTCGTGGACGTCTTCGCCCTCGGCGCGGCGGAGAACGTGCTGCCCGACCTCCTCGCCGCCCTGGAGGAGGAGCCGAGCCGCGAGGCCGCCTCCGAGCGTCTGGCGGCGCGGCCAGGCTTCTACGTCCCGGCGCACCACCGGCCGGAAGAGGGAGACGAGCTGCACGGGCTGCTGGGAGAGGGCAAGCTCCACAAGCTCGAGCTCACGGGCGAGCAGATGCGCGAGCCCGGCTTCCTCCCCACCACCGCCATCGTCACCCCGCGCACCGAGTTCTCGGAGAAGTTTCTGATCGAGATGTCCCGCGGCTGCCCGGAGAAGTGCAAGTACTGCTGGGCGACCTTCGGCATGGGGAAGTTCCGCTGGCACCCCACCGACTACATCCTCGCCTCGATGGAGCGCGCCCGGCCGGTGACCGACCGCCTCGGGTTCGTGGCCACCGCCGTGGGCGACCACCCCGAGATCGAGCGCATCCTCCAGGAGGGCAACCGCCTGGGCTTCCGCAGCTCGGTCTCCTCGATCCGCATCCCGGCGGTGACCGACGGCGTGCTGGCGGCGCTCCACGCCTCGGGCGACCGCTCGATCACGCTCGCTCCCGAGACCGGGAGCGACGAGCTCCGGGTGAAGCTCAACAAGCCGATCCCCAACGCCCTGCTGCTCGAGAAGGTGCGGATGATCTTCGAGCACGGCTTCACCCAGCTCAAGCTCTACTTCCTGGTGGGCATCCCGGACGAGACCCTGGACGACGTCCAGGCGATCCTCGAGCTCGTCGCCCGGTGCCGCTCGGTGATGCTGGACGAGGCGAGGAAGACCGGCCGCATCGGCTCGATCCACGCCGGGGTCAACATCCTCATCCCCAAGCCCTACACCGCCTGGCAGCGCGCCCCCATGGACG
>CAZIIB010000402.1:0-4262 GCA_964539125.1 uncultured Thermoanaerobaculia bacterium
GTCAACATCCTCATCCCCAAGCCCTACACCGCCTGGCAGCGCGCCCCCATGGACGACGAGCGGAGCCTCAAGGAGAAGCTCTCGATCTTGAAGAAGGGCGCCGCCCGCCTGCCCAACGTCTCGCTGTCGGGCGGCATCTCGATCCGCCAGGCGATCTGGCAGACCTACATCACCAAGGCCGGCTCGGACGCCGCGGAGGCCCTCGAGCGGGCGGCCCGCGGCGAGCACCTGGCCTCGATCCTCCGGGACCTGGACCCCAGGATCCGCCCCGAGGTCTTCCAGCCCGTCGAAGGCCCCTGCCGCTGGCACTTCATGCGTAGCGGGTAGGCGGTCCGAGCCTCGCGACCCCCGGAGCCCGGCGAGCCTTGACAATCTAGACAACCCCGTTGCGCCGGGTTGATGCTTCCGGGCCCCGGCGGGCGTACTGTGGAGGCTGTCGGGGCTGCTCCCGGCAATCGGGAACCAAGGAGGCTGCACCATGAGATCTCGCACTCACCGCTCGTTCTGGATCCTGCCGGCCCTGGCGCTCCTCGCCGCGCCGGCCTTTGCCGCGGCCCAATCGCGGGCCGGGGCGCGGGGCTGGGACCACTTCGCCGAGCGCCACGACGTCAACGGGGACGGGGCCGTGACCCGCGACGAGCTCGCCCAGACCTCGGACTTCTTCCAGAAGCTCGACCGCGACGGCGACGGCGTGCTGACCCAGGCCGACTTCGCGGCCATCCGGCAGGATCGCCTGGCCGGCCACCTCTTCCGCTGGGCGGACCAGAACCGCGACGGCCAGGTCACCTCGTCCGAGTGGAAGGCCTTCACCGCCGACCACGCCAAGGCGGCGCCGGACGGTGTCGACCTCCAATCGCTCTTCGCGACCTACGACACGGACAGTGACGGCGTCGTCGCCCTCGCGGACCTGCCCTCGGCCGGCTTCGGGTTCGGTCGGGGCGAGGGCATGCGCCGCCATTTCCGCGACCAGCTCTGGGCCCGGCTCGACACGAACGGTGACGGCCGCCTGAGCCTGGACGAGTGGCTCGCGGGAGGCCAGGACCGGCCCGGCTTCGACGCGCAGCGGGCCGAGGCGTGGTTCAAGGCCCTCGACACCAACGGCGACGGCTACCTGAGCGCCGACGAGCGGCCGGGACGGCGAGGCCGCGGCCCCCGGGCTCCGCGGTAACCGGCGATGGCATGCGATCACCCGTCGTCCCGCGCCCTCCGGCGGGCTCCCCTCGGCGCCATCGCGCTCCTCGCCCTGGCCTGGGGGGTCGCAGCCCTCGCGTTCCCCACCGTCACCCGGGCGAAGGAGCCCGGGCGGGAGCCCGACCTGCGAGGCACCTGGAAGCTCGACAAGGCCATGAGTGACGACCCCCGCGAGGCGATGCAGAGGGCCCTGCGCGGTCGGCGCGAAGACTTCGGCGGCGGGCGCGGCCTCGGACCGGGCTTGGGCACGGGCCAGGGGGCCGGCGGAGTCCGCTGGCGAGCCCGGGGCGCCGGGGGCTCGAGGGGAGGCCCCGAAGGCGGCCGGCCCTCGGGCGCCGACATGGGCAAGCGGTTCGACAGCCTCGACATCGAGCCCATCGAGGGCGGCTGGTCCATCCAGTACGCCGACGGCACGCGACGGGAGATCGTCGCCGACGACCAGGAGAGGCCGATCGATTCCGACGTCGGAAAGGCCACGCTCCAGGCGCACTGGGACGGCGCCACCCTGGTCGTGGTCCGGAACTCCGATCGGCGGCGGGTGACGGAGCGCTTCGACGTCACCGACGACGGCAAGCTCCTCCAGGTGGCGACGACGATCGAGGGCGAACGCACCGGACGGGTCGAGTTCCGTCGCCTCTATCGGCCGGCGCCGAGCGGGGAGTGACCCGGCCGGCCGGTAGACTCGCGTCGTGAGCGCCTTCTTCGGCGGTCGGCCCGGCGGTCGGGCGCCCTTCCTCGTGGGGGCTGTCCTGGTGGCGTTGCTCCTCGTCCTGGGCCTCCTGCAGGTCCGCTGGCTGCGGCAGGTCGCCGAGGCCGACCGGCAGCGTCTCCAGGCGGGGGTCCAGACCGGGCTCGAGTCGGTGGCGCGGGACTTCGACGCCGAGGTCTCGCGCGCCTGGCTGGCCTTCGCCCCCCTGACGCCGCGGGCGGACGACCCCCGTGCCGGTCTGCTCCAGCTCTGGACGCGCTGGCGCGAGAGCGCGCCGGACCCCGACCTCGTCGCGCGCCTGGTCCTGGTCCCCGAGGACGGTGGCCCCTGGGCCCTCGATGCGGCCTCGGGTGGTTGGGTGCCCTACGACGGCGCGGTTCCGCACCGGGTGGATCCTCCCCGGTCCGCCCGGGAGACGGGGGCCGGGCGGGAGCGTTTCCGGGGGGACCGCTTCCCCTTGCGCCTCCTGCGCGCCGACCTGCCCGGCATCCAGATCGCGCTCTGGTCCCCCGGTCTTCTGGCCCGACGAGGACAGGACCCCGGGGGCGCCGCCTTCGTGCTCTTCGATCGGACGGTCCTCGAGGCGCGGGTCCGGGCGCTGGTGAGCCGCTACCTGGCGCCGGCCCTGGGAGCGGAGCCGTCGTTCCGCGTCACCGAGCGCGGGACCGGCGCCGTCGTCTTCACGAGCGCCGGCGCCGAGCGGGGGAGGTTCGAGTGGCAGACCGGTCTCTTCGGGCTCGTCGCGCCGGAGGAGCTCCGGCGCCTGAGCTTCACCCTCGGCCCCTTGCCGTCCGACTCGTCGGAGCCCGCGGGGCGCCGCGAGTGGCCGGGATGGCGGGGGCGGTTGGCCGCCGTCGCCTCGCTGATCGAGCCCTCGGACGGGTGGGTCCTGGCCATCCGCCCGGCGGCAGGGTCCCTCCACCGGGCCGTCGCCCGGGCGCGCTGGGCGAACGGCTTCCTCGGGTTCGGGATCCTCCTCCTCCTGGCCGCGGCCACGGTGCTCCTGGTGATCTCCGCGCGGCGGGCCGGGGAGACGGCGCGGCGCCAGCTCGAGCTCACGGCGATCGTCTCCCACGAGCTCCGGACCCCGGTGACCGCCATCCGCTCCCTGGCCGAGAACCTGGCGGACGGCGTCGTGACCGACCCGTCCAAGGCCCGCGTCTACGGTGAGCAGATCGCCCGGCAGGGGGCGCGCCTGGGCGAGATGCTCGAGCAGGTCCTCGCGGTCTCGGCGCTCCAGGCCCGGGCCGCGCCGCGGCGCGAGGAGGTCCGGATGGACGAGCTGGTGGACGAGGTGGCGGCCGAGGTCCGGACGGCGTGGCCGGGAGCCGTGGTGGAGGTCGAGAGCGCGACGGGGGCCGCGGTCGTCCGCGGCGACCGGGAGGCCCTCCGACGGGCCCTCCGGAACCTGGTGGAGAACGCCCTCCGGCACGGCGGCGAGCCGCCCTGGGCCGGAATCCGCGGGACAGTCCCGGCGGGTGGCCGCTCGCTCCGGATCGAGGTCGCGGACCGGGGGCCGGGCGTCCCCGCGGCCGAGCGCGGGCAGCTGTTCGAGGCCTTCTACCGGGGATCGGCGGCCCGGGAAGGGCAGCGGGTGGGGACCGGCCTCGGCCTCTACCTGGTGCGCCGCACGGCCGAGCGCCACGGCGGTACCGTCGAGCTCGCCGCCGGGACGGAGCCCGGCTCCGCCGCCGGCACCCGCTTCGTCCTCACCCTTCCCGCGGAGCCGGCGTGATGGCGCGCAGGATCCTGGTCGTCGAGGACGAGCCGGCTCTCCGCATGAGCCTCCAGGATCGGCTGGAGAGCGAGGGCTACCGGGTCGAGACGGTCGCCACCGGGGACGAGGGCCTGGAGCGCGCCCGGAGCGGAGCGTTCGACCTGGTCCTGCTCGACGTCATGCTGCCGGGAAAGAGCGGCTTCGACGTCTGCCGCGACCTCCGCCGGGAACGCTCGGAGGTACCCATCCTCATGCTCACCGCCCGCGGCGAGCTCATCGACCGGGTCCTCGGCCTCAAGCTCGGCGCGGACGACTACCTGGTCAAGCCGTTCGAGGCCCTGGAGCTCCTGGCCCGGGTGGAGGCCCTGCTGCGCCGGGCGGTCCCGGACACCGAGGCGGGCACCTTCACCTTCGGCGACGTGCGGATCGACTTCCGCCGCATGGAGGTCCGGAAGGCCGGCGAAGCGGTCGAGCTCTCCGCCCTGGAGTTCCGCCTGCTCCGCTACCTGGTCGAGCACCGGGGCGAGGTCCTCGAGCGCGAGCGGCTCCTGAACGAAGTCTGGGGCTACGAGGCCGACGTCTACTCGCGCACCGTCGACCAGCACGTCGCCAACCTGCGCCGCAAGCTCGAGACCGACTCCCGCC
>CAZIIB010000403.1:0-1088 GCA_964539125.1 uncultured Thermoanaerobaculia bacterium
ATCTGGCCCCGCGGCGCTCGCAACGCGCCCCTGGATTTCTGCCGCGCAGACTCCTAGCCGACCGGCGCCGGCTCGAGCTCTTCGGCCGCCACCTCGCGGGCCCACTCGTCGAAGCGGTGCCAGCCGACCTCGGGGAAGCCCTTGCGCAGCGCCTCGACGTCCGCCGAGTAGCCCACGTCGTCGAACCACTTGAACATGGTCGCGTACTCCGGGCTCTGCTGGCGCAGCGTCTCGAGGGAGAGCTCCTGGAAGCGCACCTCGTGGCCCAGGGCCCGTGACAGCTTCCGGGCCGCCTCCACGCCGGTCAGCTCGTCGCCGGCGATGTCGATCCGCGCCCCCGTCAGGCGCTCGCGGTTCTCGAAGGCGAAGGCCGCCATGGCGCCGATGTCGTCCACCGCGATCTGCTGGAGGGCGCGCTCCGGCGGCATGGCCATCACCAGGTTGCCGCTCTCGAGGCCCTGGCGCCAGTCGCCGCCCAGGAAGTTGTCCATGAAGAAGACCGGCGCGATCACGGTCGCGGGGATCTCCGCCTCGGCGATCGCCTCCTCGATCCGGGCCTTGGTGTCGAAGTGGGGGATGCCGGTCTCCTGGTCGGCGCTCGCCACCGAGGAGAAGACCAGGTGGGCGAGGTCGGCGCGCGAGACCAGCTCGACGATCGCCCTCCCCTGGGCGACCTCGGCCTCGACGCCGCGGTGGGGAAAGGTCACCCCGAAGAGGGCGTCGGCGCCGCGGGCGGCGCGATCGAGGGAGTCGGGGTCGGCGAGATCGCCCTGGACCACCTCGGCGCCCATCTCCCGGAGAACCCGCGCGGCCTCGGAGCCCGGAGAACGCGTCAAGGCCTTGACCTGGTGCCCCTTGCCGAGCAGCGAGCGAGAGACGGCGCCCCCCTGCTTGCCGGTGGCGCCGATGACGAGAACGGTGAGTCGATCCTGAGCCATGTACTGCCTCCTTCTGAGGTTCGATTGGGCTGTTCGAGGGGCACGGCCCCCATCCCCGATTTCGACGCAAGATGCCTACCAGGCGGCCGCCGACCGAGTCAGGCCCTTGCCTGTCATCTCGACCGAAGGCCGGTGCGCAGCGCGGACGAC
>CAZIIB010000403.1:1188-4237 GCA_964539125.1 uncultured Thermoanaerobaculia bacterium
GAGTCAGGCCCTTGCCTGTCATCTCGACCGAAGGCCGGTGCGCAGCGCGGACGACTTTCCATTTGTCATCTCGACCGAAGGCCGGTGCGAAGCGCGGGCCGAAGTGGAGAGATCCGGGCGGGCGGCAAGCGACGCCTGGTATCGTCCGGAGGAATCGCGGAAAGGGCCGGAGTCGGCTCAGAGGAGGAGGTTGCACATGCGTAGAGGATCCGTGGCCCGGGGGCTCCTGGTCGCGGCGAGCCTTTTCTGCCTCCAGGTCGGCTGCGCTCCGCAGGAGCCACCGACGGAGGGGGAGCCGATCGAGATCGGGGTGATCGCGCCGCTCACCGGCAGCCTCGCGGTCTGGGGCGAGAACACGGTCCGCGGCATCCAGCTCGCCGCCGACGAGGTCAACGCGGCGGGGGGCGTCTCCGGCCGGAAGATCGAGCTGGTCGTCGAGGACAGCAAGTGTGAGCCGGAGGAGGCGGTCAAGATCCTCCGGAGCCTCATCGCCCAGCGGCACATCCCGGTGGTCCTGGGCGTCGACTGCAGCGCCGACGTCCTGGCGATGGCCCCCGTCGCCCAGGACAAGCAGGTGGTCTTGTTCTCGACCGGCGCCTCGAACCCGGAGATCTCCCACGCCGGCGACTTCGTCTTTCGCAACTGGCCGTCGGACGCCCTCCAGGGCCGGCTCACCGCGAGGTACGCCCGGGACATCGGCGGCTTCCAGCGCGCGGCGATCCTGTACGTCGACAACGCCTACGGCCAGGGCCTGGACCAGGTCTTCGGGCAGGAGCTCGAGGCCATGGGCGGGCAGGTCGTCCTGTCCGAGGCGTACCCGGAGGGCGCCACCGACGTCCGCGCCCAGCTCGCCCGGATCAAGGCCCAGTCCCCGGACCTCCTCTACCTGCCGGCCTACACGAAGGAGCTCCCGATCATCCTCCAGCAAGCGAAGGCGATTGGGCTCCAAGCTCACGTCATCGCCTCCGAGACCTTCGACGACCCGGGGACGATCGAGGCCGCGGGCGCCGCGGCCGAAGGCGTGGTCTTCCCGTCGCCCGCCGCCTTCGACACCCAGCGTCCGCAGGGCGCGAAGTTCCAGCAGGCTTTCGAGAAGAAGTTCGGCGAGCCGCCGGGTGTGACGGCCGACACCGGCTACGACGCCCTCAACATGGTCGCCCAGGCGATGGAGCACGGGGCGACGACGGGCATGGAGATCAAGGACTACCTCTCCGGCCTCGAGGGCTACGAAGGGGTCGCCGGCGAGACCACCTTCGACCGCCACGGCGACGCCCCGAAGAACGTCACCTTCTACGAAGTGCGCCAGGGTAGGCCCGTGGCCCTCGAGCAGACCCCGGCGCCGTGAGGGCCGCTCGAGACGCTGGCTCGAGCGACCGCCCGGCTCTTCGGACTCGAGAGGGTGGGATTGGGGCGCAATCCCCCCCGCCACGCCGCGGGGCTCAACTCGATCGCTCGTCCAGGCTCTGTCGAGCTATCGATTGCGCTCATCGCCGCTGCGACTCCAGGACGGCTCGCACGTCCTCAGCGCCGATCTTCGGCAGGGGCTCGTCCGTGGTGGCGACCAGTCGGCGCCCCTGCGGCGGGGAGCGGCGACCTCCGCCGCCTCAAGCGAAATCGTAGACCTCGCGCAGGCGCCGTGCCGGGCTCTCGAAGCGGACGTGGGCCGGCTCGAAACGCTCCGGCTCGAAGTCCCCACCGATCCACGTCCGCCAGGACTCGTGCTCCGGGTGCGACGGGTCCGCCAGCGCCTCGAGGAACTCCTGGTACCCGTAGGGTCCGCCCACGTCCTCCGGAGGGCAGGCGCGTTCGCCGGCCAGGCAGCTGGGGTAGCGGGTGCCGCGCGATGCGGGCTCGATGGCCTCGATCGTGATCTCGTGGCGCCAGCCGTCGCCGTAGTCGTAGTTGTAGAAGAAGCGCTCGCCGGCATGGTGGAGCCAGCGGTCGAGGCGCTCGTCGTACTCCGTCTGGATCTTCCGATCGTCGTCCCCCGCGAAGTCCGGCATGCCGATCCAGGTCTGCCCTCCGGTGTCTCGGGTCGGCAGCTCGAAGTCGTGGAGGTGCGAGTCGGTCCAGCCGAGGGCGTTCTGGAGGGCCACGTGGAGCGCCCAGAACGTGGTATCCGCCCGGATCTCGATGCGGCGCCAGACGGGCGGACGGATTTCGAGGAGCTCGACGCGAAGACGGATCACCTGACGCTCGGCGGGCATGGGCGGTTCCTCCACGGCGAATACTACCCGGTTCGGGCGCACGACCCGCCGAGCGCGAGCGCCACCCCCTTGACGTCGTCTCGGCCAGAGGCTCCCGCCCGCCTGGGCCGCAGGGGAGAGACCTACCCCTCGTCAAAGCGTCGCACCCGGTGCCTTCCTTCCTCCACGATGACAATCGCACCGGCTTCGAGGGCGGGCCCGGAGCTGTCGAGCACTCGGGAGAGCCGCTCGAATACATGATGCGCTCGCGTGTTACGGCTTCCGTCCCGCTCAGGCGGTGTGCACCTCTTCCTGGGTCAACCAGGCCGCGTACTCGAGGGCCTGCCGAATGTCCTCGGCCTCGAGGTCGGGATAGCCCTCGAGAACCTCCTTTTCGGAGGCGCCATGTTCGAGTTGGCCCACGATCCCGGAGACGGGGATCCTCATCCCACGAATACAGGCTCGGCCGGCCATGATCGGGGGGTTGAACGTGATCCTGTCGAACATGCCAGTAGCCTCCGAGGCCCCTTTTGCCCTGGCGCCAAACTCCTTCTTGCATTCTGTCGCCTCGGCCAGCCGTTCGCGCCCGTGCCAGCCGGCATGGAGAGACATGGGCGGGTGCGAGGCAGCGCATGAAATAATCCGCCCGAGGATCAAGCCATGGCAGACCGCGCACTGACGATCCCCTACTCGGATGATCTCCTGCTCTCGCTCAAAGAGCGGTCTGCCGCCAGCCGGAACAAGCCCTTGGCGAAGTTGACCCACGACCCAGTCGCCGCTCTCTTCCAAATGATTGGAATCGCCGAGACGGTGCGCTTCCTCCATCAGTTCAGCCTTGGAGCAGGCGACTACACGCGTGAACG
>CAZIIB010000404.1:0-1651 GCA_964539125.1 uncultured Thermoanaerobaculia bacterium
CCACGCAGCGGTCCAGCTCAGTGCCGCGGGCCCCAACGTGGAGGACGGCCAGCAGCACCTGCTCCGCGTGATCTGGAACGCACCGACCGACACCCTCGACGTTCACTTCGACGGCTCCGAACGCTTGACCTACACCCGGGACGTGGTCTCGGACCTCTTCGGCGGCGCCTCCGACGTCATCTACGGCTTCACCGCGGGGACCGGCGCGGCCCACAACCTCCAGTACGTCTGTCCGACGGCCGCGTGCTTCGGCACTTCCGAGGCGCCCCTGATCTCGGTGGGTGACGTCGAGGTGACCGAAGGCGACTCGGGAACGACGCCCGCCCACGTGCCGGTGACCCTCTCGTGCCCGAGCGACCAGCCGGTCACCGTCGAGTACGCGACGGAGGACGGCCCCTCCGGGCCGGGAGGAGCGGTGGCCGGCCAGGACTACGTCGCCGCTTCCGGCTCCCTCACCTTCCAGCCGGGGGAGACGAGCAAGGATCTGCCCATCCAGGTCGTCGGAGACACCGTGGGCGAGCCCGACGAAGACTTCTACGTCCGACTGGGTGCGGCGACTGGCGGCGAGGTCCGCTACGACCGCGGGCGGGTCCGAGTGCTCACCGACGACATCTCGATCGAGCCCCTCGCCGCACGCGTCGTGGAGGGGAACGACGGCCTCGAGGTCCACGGCCTGGCGGTCGGGCTCGCGGCCCCGGCGCCCACCACGGTCCAGGTGCCCTGGCACACCGAGGCGGGCTCGGCGACCGCGGGCGTCGACTATCAGGATGCCTCGGGCACGTTGACGTTCACGGCCGGCTCGACCGAGGCGGTCCTCGGGATCACGATCGACGGCGATCTCGAGGAAGAGCCGGACGAGGACTTCTTCGTGGTGCTCGAGCCCCCGGCCGGCTCAGCGCTCCAGGGCGGCCCCGTCCGCTTCGTCATCGCAGACGACGACCACTGCCTCGGCCTCAACCTGGTCGAGAACCCGGGCGCCGACTTGCCCCTCGTCGGAGGAGAGATCCCCGGCTGGACCGAGGTCGTGGGTTCGGCCTGGAGGCCGCGGACCACCGATCCGCTGCCCGAGAGCGGCGGGGCCTACTTCTTCCCCGGGGCGGTGGCCCAGGGCGAGCTCGATCAGGTCGTGGACCTCGGTGCGTTCGCCACGGGGATCGACCGGGGCGACCAGGCGTTCGTCGCCCGCGGCTACGTTCGCTCCTACAACCAGTCGCCGGCGGACACCTCGCGGATCGTGCTGGAGTGGCTCGACGACGGAGGGCAGATCCTGGGCTCCTGGGACTCGGGGGCGCAGGGCGATCGCTCGAGGTGGCGGCTCGTGGGCACCGCCGAGGTGCCGCCGACGGGCACGCGGTCCGCGCGGATCCGCCTGATCAGCGTCCGGCACGCCGGCTCGAACAATGACGGCTACTTCGACTCGATCGCCCTCGTGCCGCTCGGCCAGCCGCTCTTCCGGGTCTCGGACACCTCCGTGGTGGAGGGCTCCTCGGGGAGTCGCCCCGCGGTCTTCTCTGTGAGCCTCAACTGCTCGCAGGCCGGGACCGCGACGGTGGACTACGCCACGGCCGACGGCACGGCGACGGCGGGGTCGGACTACCAGGCGACCTTCGGCACGCTGTCGTTCGCGCCCGGCGAGACGGTGCAGTCGGTG
>CAZIIB010000404.1:1661-4232 GCA_964539125.1 uncultured Thermoanaerobaculia bacterium
CACCGGGGCGATCCTCGGCAGGGCCGAGGCTACCGGGACCATCGTCGACGACGAGAGTGCCCTCTCGATCGCCGACACAACCGTGCTCGAGGGGGACGCCGAGGGCAACACGGCGGTCTTCACAGTGACCCTGTCGCCCGCCCTGGACCAGGAGGTCCGGGTGGACTACGCGACCGCGGATGGGACCGCTCTCGCGGGGAGCGACTACGTCGCCACCTCCGGAACCCTGGTCTTCCAGCCCGGCGACACGACGGCCACCCTCTCCGTGCCGATCTTGGGCGACCAGGTCGACGAGGTCGACGAGAGCTTCACCGTCACCCTCTCGAACCCCATCAACGCCACGATCTCCGACGGTCAGGCGACGGGCACCATCGTCGAGGACGACACCCACCTGTCGGTCGCCGACGTGGAGGTGGTCGAGGGCGACTCGGGAACCTCTCCCGCCCGCTTCGATCTCGTCCTCTCGTCGCCCAGCTCGCGCCAGGTCTCCGTCCACTGGGCCACGGAGGACGCCCTGGCCGTCGCCGGCAGCGACTACCTGGCGGCCTCGGGCACCGCGACGTTCCAGCCGGGCCAGACCCGGGCGGTGGTGGAGATCTCCGTCCTGGGGGACACCGAGGTCGAGGGCAGCGAGACCTTCATCCTGCGCCTCTCGGACCCGGTGAACGTCCACCTGGACACCACCGAGGCGACGGGCTTCATCCTCGACGACGACGACTGCCCCAGCGTCGACCTGCTGGTCAACGGGGGCGCGGAGGAGCCGGTCTCCGGAGGCACGCTGCCCGGCTGGACCAACGTCATGGGCGGCCAGTGGACGCGTTACACCGGCAGCCCCGGAGCCCTGGTCGGCCAGGCGACCTTCTGGCCCGGTAACGTCCCCGAGGCCGAGCTCGACCAGGACGTCGACGTCTCCGGATTCGCTCCCTTCATCGATGCCGGCATCCAGCGGTTCCTGGTGGAGGGATTCCTCCGGAGCCGGTCCGGCGACCCGGACGGCGACGTCGGCCAGATCGGGATCCAGTTCCTCGACGCCTCGAAGGCCCAGGTCCTCGCCGAGACCGTGACCCAGGAGGTGCGGGACCGGTATTCGTGGGTGCACGTTTCCGACCTCCACACCGCCCCACCCGGCACCCGCTGGATCCGCGTGCGTCTGCTGGCCCGGATCGACCCGGCGGGAAGCGGGGACACCCGCAACGACGTGTACTTCGACCAGGTCGCCTTGCGCTCGCTGGGAACTCCCACCGTCTCTGCCGCGCCCCAGACGGTGACGGAGGGCGACGTCGGAACGACCGACGACCGCTACGACGTGGTCCTGAGCTGCGCCGCGGACACTCCCGTGACGGTGACCTATTCGACGGTCGACGACGGAGCCCGCGCCGGCGAAGACTACGGCGCCACGAGCGGCGAGCTCGTGTACGCGCCCGGCGAGACCTCGCACTCGGTGACGGTGCCGGTGATCGGCGACTTCTTCGACGAGCCCGACCAGGGCTTCGAGCTCCACCTGGTCTCGACCCCGAACGCCCCGGTCGCCCATGCCGACGTCCCGACGACGATCGTCGACGACGATCCGGCCCCGTTCCTCTCCGTGGACGACGTCACGGTCGCGGAGAACGGGGGCGATGCGGTCTTCCTCGCGAAGCTCGCGGTCCCGACCGAGTACTCCGTGAGCTTCCACTTCTACACCTCGAACCTCACGGCGGCGGCCGGGAGCGACTACAGCGCGAGATCGGGCACGATCACCTTCGCTCCCTTCCAGCAGGTCGCGGAGATCCGAGTGCCCATCCTCGATGACGCCGTCGACGAGCCGGACGAGACCTTCCGGGTCATCCTGGGGAGCCCCAACGGCCTGACCCTGCTGGCCTCCGAGGCGCGAGCCACGATCCTGGACGACGATGCCGGCGCGAGCTGCGACTACCCGGACCTGCTGGTGGACGGCGACGGCGACCGAACCCTCGAGGGCGGCGAGATCGTGGGGTGGACCGAAGTCGAGGGCGCGGACTGGTCGCGCAAGACCTCAGCCCCGAGCCCCGCCCAGGGCTTCGGCTACTTCGCCTCCGCCACGAGCGATCCGGCCGAGCTCGCGCAGGTGGTCGACCTCAGCTCCTTCGCACCGTGGATCGACACCGGCTCCCAGGAGCTGCGTTTCGACGGTTTCGTGCGGTCGGCCGACGAGGCGATTCCGGATCGCGGGCGGACGATCGTGGAGTACCTGAACGCCGGCGGCGAGGTGCTGGACAGCTACGACTCGGGCTGGATCTCCAGCGCCGCGGCCTGGCAGGCGGTCAGCGACCAACGGGCTGTCCCCGCGGGAACCCGGGCGGCGCGGGTCCGGCTCCTGGCCTCGCGCGAGAGCGGCGAGACGACCGACGTCTACTTCGACGCCCTGACGCTCGATGCCCTGGGAACCCCGACTCTCTTTGCCGAGGACGCCTATCCCCAGGAGAGCTCTATTCTCGGTGGAGAGGCGGTCTTCCGGCTCCGGCTGTCGTGTCCGGTGGCGGCTCCCCTGACGGTGAGCTACCAGACCGAGGACGGGACGGCGGTCGCCGGCGAGGACTACGTCGCCACGAG
>CAZIIB010000405.1:0-4208 GCA_964539125.1 uncultured Thermoanaerobaculia bacterium
CCACAGCCACGCCTACGAGCGGAGCGTCCTTCTCGACTCCCACTACGGCCCGTCGGCGACGCTCACCCCCGGCATGGTCCTCGACGCCGGCGACGGCGATCCCGCGGGCGACGGCGCCTACCTCAAGCCGACCGCTCGGGGCGCCCACGAGGGGACGGTATACGTGGTCGACGGCAGCTCGGCGCGGCTCGGCGGCGGCTCCCTCGACCATCCGGCGATGCGTGTCTCCCTCCGCGAGCTCGGCTCGCTGGTGCTCGACGTCGGCGGCCGGCGCCTGGATGGCCGGTTCGTCGACGCCTCCGGCGCCGTGGACGACCACTTCACCCTCCTCCAGGGCCCGCCGCCGCCACCTCCCGGGCTCTTCACCGATTCCGACTTCCCCGACTTCCGCTTCGGCGTGGTCATCACCCCGCGGCCGGGCGAGACGATCCCGGGGACCGCCGAGCCCGTCTGTGTGCCCGAGACGGTCTGCGTGAGCGGCGCGCTGCCCGGCCGGAGCGAGGTCCTGGTGCGCATCGTGGGGCCCAAGCCGAACGGCTACTTGTGGCCCTCGATCATCAAGCTCTCGACCTCCCAGGTGGAGGTGTGGATCGAGCAGGTGTCGACCGGCGAGCTGCGCTACTACCTGCTACCCGCGGCCCGGCCCGGGGACGACTCGCTGCCGGGCCGTTTCGATCGCCGGGGCTTCCTGCCGGCCGGAAACCCCGCCGCGATTCCCCCGTAACAGGCTCCGAAGGGAGCCCCATGCATCCGACCCGGCCGATCGACGAGCTCACCCAGGACGCGCGCTTCGCCGCGCGCCAGATGATCCGCAACCCCGGGTTCACCCTCACGGTGGTCCTGATCCTGGCGGTCGCCATCGGCGGCATCACGGCGATCTTCAGTGTGGTCGACGCCGTGCTCCTCGAGCGGCTCCCCTACCCCGAGCCCGACCGGGTGGTCTGGATCTGGGAGACGACCCCTCAGGGCGACCACTTCACGGCTTCGCTCCAGAACGTCGCCGACTGGCAACGGGAGAGCGAGAGCTTCTCGGCGCTCGCCGCTTTCGAGGAGCGCTCGCCCACCTGGACCGGCGACGGTGAGCCCCAGCGCATCCAGGGCGCGGCGGTGACCCCGGCCTTCTTCGACGTCCTCGGCGTCGCCCCCGAGCTGGGCGGCCCGTTCCCGACCCGCGCGACCGGGCGGGAGGCCTCTCTCTCCGATGCCGACGCGGCGGCCGACGCCGATCGCGTGATCCTCTCCCACGGCCTCTGGCAGCACCGCTTCGGCGGCGACCCGGCGGTGGTCGGCTCGACCATCACCCTGAACGGCAAGGCGACCGTGGTGGCGGGGGTCATGCCCGCCGGCTTCTCCTTCCCCGCCGGCACCGAGCTCTGGACGCCCCTCGTCCTCGATCCCACGCGCGGCCGCGACGACAAGGACTTCGGCGCCCTGGCGCGGCTGGCGCCGGGCGTCTCCCTGGAGCAGGCCGCGGCCGAGCTGGGCGCCGTCGCCCGCCGCCTCGGCGAGCGCTACCCGGACGCCGACGGCGGCTGGGGAGTGGAGCTCGCGCCCCTCGACCGGGCGCTCGTGGGCCCGAACGTCCGGCGGGTGCTCCTCGTCCTGCTCGCCGCGGTGGGGCTCCTCCTGCTCCTCGCCTGCGCCAACGTCTCCGGTCTCCTGGTCGCCCGCGCCACGGCGCGCACCGGGGAGATGGGCATCCGCGCCTCGCTCGGCGCCGGACGCCGCCGCCTGGTCCGGCAGCTCCTGGTGGAGAGCCTGGGGCTCGCGGTGCTCGGCTCGGCGGGCGGTCTCGCCCTCGCCGCCTGGCTCATCGGCCTCGTCCGGAGCCTCCAGGTGACGGGCTTCCCGCGCCTCGAAGGCACCGCGCTCGACGGCCGCGCCCTGGCCTTCACGGTGGCGGTGAGCCTCGGGGCGACCCTGCTCTTCGGCCTCCTGCCCGCTCTCCAGTCCTCCCGGGTGGACCTCTCCGCGTCGCTTCGGGCGAGCGGCCGGGGGGCGGTGGGCGGTACCCGCCGGCTGCGGAGCGGCCTGGTGGTGGGCGAGCTCGCCTTGGCGGTGGTGCTGCTGGTCGCGGCCGGCCTCATGGGACACAGCTTCGTCCGCCTCCTGGGCGTCGCCCCCGGCTACGATCCGTCGGACGTCCTGGCGGTACGCCTCGACCTCTCGGCCGATCGCTTCACCTGGGAGAACCGTGGCGCCCTCGTCCGCGGGCTCGTCGAGCGGCTCTCCGAGCTGCCCGGAGTGGCCGCCGCCGGGGGTACCGTGGTCGAGCCGTTCGCCGGATTCCACACGGTCAACCAGATCGCCGTGCCGGGCCGTGACGCGGCCTCGGACGAGTACCTCCAGGCCCAGTGGCGCAGCGTCACACCCGGCTACTTCGAGGCCCTCGACGTGCCGCTCCTGCGCGGCCGCTATCTCGACGACCGGGACCGGGACGGCGCCCGCAAGGTGACCGTGATCACCGAGTCGCTGGCCGAGCGGCTCTGGCCCGGCGAGAACCCGGTGGGCCGGGAGATCCTGTTCGGCGGTCCGGACGGCAGCCCGCGGACCGTCGTCGGCGAGGTGGGAGACGTGGTGGACGTCTCCCTCGACGACGCTCCCCGCGGGACGATGTTCCTGGCCTACGACCAGATCCCCTGGGGGTCGATCAGCCTGGTGGTCGAGGCGGCCCATGGACCGGGGGGGCCTCCCGATCCCGTGGCTCTCGCCCCCGCGGTGCGCCGCGTGATCCGGGCGGCGGACCCGAACCTGCCGATCCCCGACCCCCACCGGCTCACCCGAAACTTCGAGCGGGCGGTCGGCCGCCCCCGCCTGGGGAGCCTCCTCCTCGCCGCCTTCGCCGGCCTCGCCCTGCTCCTCGCCGCCTCGGGGGTCTACGGCCTCGTGGCCTACACGGTGTCGAGCCGCACCCGGGAGATCGGCGTGCGCCTGGCTCTGGGCGCCCGGCCGACCGACGTCACCCGCATGGTGGTCGGTCAGGGCGCGGTCCTGGTGGCGTCCGGCCTCGGCTTCGGTCTCGCCGCCGCCTGGATGGCCTCCCGGCTCCTCCGCGGCGTCCTCTTCGAGACCCCGCCCGGCGATCCCGTCACCTACGTCGTCGTCGCCCTGGTCCTCGCCGCCGCCGCCCTCACCGCCACCTACCTCCCCGCCCGGAGAGCCGCCCAGGTCGAGCCCGCCGAGGTGGTCCGGGGGGAGTAGACGGGGCCGTCGGGAAAGCTACCTCAGCCGAGATCGAGCACCAGCCTGAGGGCCTTCCCTTCGCGGGTGCGAAAGGCGCTGAAGCCGCGGCGGTCGAGGGTGGCGAGGTCGTGGATACCGAGACCTTCGGCGAGGAGGAGGAGCGTCGCGTCCGCGAAGTCCATGGGGAGGTTCGTGTACGCCTCCATCAGCGCGACGGCTTCGTGAAGCTCCGGGGGACGGGAGAGGTCGTAGACGTCGATGCCTGCCGAGGCCACGAAGTCGGCCAGGAGACGTGGCCCCCGGGTGTCCGCCGCGACCAGGTGCATGCTCTCCGTGATCACGGCGCTCGTCGTGGCGAGACGGCCGGAGAAGGCGTCGAGGCGCCGGGCGACCTCGGCGTGGTCCGGGTCTCGAGCGTCGAGATAGGCGACGAGGGGGCCCGTGTCGATGAGCCAGGAGGTCACGGACGCCAGTTGCGCTCCCGGAGCTTTTGCCGCCAGGAGTCGCTCCCTTGCCGGGGCAGCTCGAGCCGGCCGCGGAGGTGGCCGGCGCGGTGCTCCAGAGGCTGCGGCACCATCGCCGCCTCCAGGATCTCCCGAACCGTCTCCGAGAGGCTCTTCCCCCGGGCGGCGGCCTGCTCCTCGAGCTGGCGCCGGAGGGCTTCGTTCGTCCGGACCGTGATCGTCGTACTCATGTACACATCGTACGACACAGGACCCTTCCTCCGCAATGCCTGGCCGTCGCGAGGCGGATTGCTGTGGGCTACCAGATCCGGCAGACGTTCTTCCGAACCATCGCCTGGCCCGGCTTGCAGGAGAAGGCCCGGGCGAACTCCGGCATGTTGGCGACCACGCCGTTGATGCGCCAGCGGCCCGGCGAGTGGGGGTTGGTGGCGGCGCGCAACCGCAGGGACTCGGGCCGCTCCTCGTTGCAGTCCCACTGGGCGAAGCCGACGAAGAAACGCTGCTCGGGCGTCAGGCCGTCGCGCGGCTCGAGCTTCTCGCCCGCGGTCGCCTTCTTCCACG
>CAZIIB010000406.1:0-4206 GCA_964539125.1 uncultured Thermoanaerobaculia bacterium
TCTCCCGCCGCCCCCGGCCCGCGATCGGCGAGCCCACCACCACGTCCTCCTCCCCACTCAGGCGCGAGAGGAGCACCAGGAAGCCCGCCAGCAGCACCATGAAGAGGGTGCCTCCCTCTCCCCTCGCCAGCGCCCGGAGCCCGGAGGTGAGCTCCGGATCGAGAACGAGCGACCGCCGCGCGCCGACGAAGGTGCGCACCGCCGACCGCGGCCGGTCGAGGGGCAGCTCGAGCCCCTGGGAGACCCCGGCCAGGCGCTCGGCCCAGTAGGCGAGCTGACGCTCCCGGGTCTTTCCGGAAAGCCAGCGGCGCTGCCAGAGGGCGTAGTCGCCGTACTGGACCGGCAGCTCCGGCAGGCGCGGCGGCCTTCCCTCTCGGTCGGCCCGGTAGAGCTCCGTCACCTCGCGGACCAGGACCCCGAGCGACCAGCCGTCGGAGGCGATGTGGTGCATGGTGACGTGGAGGACCCCGACGCCCTGCGCCTCCCGCACCAGCCGCGAACGAAGGAGCGCTCCGGCGGCGAGGTCGAAGGGCTGCTCGTTCATCGCCCGCAGGGCCCGGGCGAGGGCCGGGGTCCGCCGCTCCGCGCCGAGGCCGGAGAGATCGATCACCGGCAGGGCGGGCGGCGGCGGCGGCGCCACCCGTTGCACCGGCCGGCCGCCCACCACGAGGAAGCGGGTACGAAGCACTTGGTGGCGCTCGACGACCGCGTCGAGAGAGCGGGCGAGGGCCGGCAGGTCCACGACTCCGCGCAGCCGCAGGGCCACCGGGACGTTGTAGGCGCCGCTGTCCGGCTCGAAGCGGTCGAGAATCCACAGCCGTTCCTGGGAGAAGGAGAGGGGCCGCACGGCGCCCTCCTCGGGAGCCGCCGGCACGAGCGGCGGAGCGGACGGTAGTCCACTCGGCCCCAGCCGCCCCGCGGCCGCCGCCACCCCGGCAGCCGTCGGATGCTCGAAGAGCGTCCGCAAGGGGAGGTCGACCCCCAGCACCTCCCGGATCCGCGACACGGCCCGGCTTGCGCTCAGCGAATGGCCGCCGAGGTCGAAGAAGCGGTCGTGGACGCCGACCCGGTCGAGCTCCAGAACCTCGGCGAAGACGCCGGCGACGAGCTCCTCCTCCGGCGTCCGCGGCGGCGTGGCGTCGCCGTGCGCCGATGGGTCGTCCACTTCCGGAGGCGGCAGAGCGCGGCGGTCGATCTTGCCGTTGGGGGTGAGGGGCAGCGCCTCCAGGAGGACGAAGGCCGCCGGCACCATGTACCCGGGAAGCCGAGCGGCCAGGTGCCCGCGCAGAGCGGCGCGATCCGGCGCTTCGCCGGTTCCGGCCACGACGTACGCCACGAGCCGGCGCTCGCCCGGCGAGTCCTCGCGCACCACCACCGTGGCCTCGGCCACCGCCGGGTGGTCGGCCAGGGCCCCCGCCACCTCCCCGAGCTCGATCCGGAACCCGCGGACCTTGACTTGGTGGTCGAGCCGCCCGAGGAACCCGAGGCGGCCGTCCGGCAGGTGGCGCGCCAGGTCCCCCGTGCGGTAGAGGCGGGTGCCCGGCGCGCCGAAGGGGTCCGGGACGTAGCGCTCCGCGGTCCATCCCGGCCGGCCCAGGTAGCCGCGCGAGATCCCGGCCCCGGAGAGATGGAGCTCGCCGGGGCTCCCGGGCGGCACCGGGCGACCGGCACGGTCGAGCAGGTGGACTCCGGTACCGGCCAGCGGCCGGCCGATGGTGGGCTCGCCGGGGGCGTCCCGCTCGACCACTTCGCAGGTCGAGTAGGTCGTGTCCTCGTAGGGACCGTAGAGGTTGAGGATGCGGCGGGCGCCGGACGCCGCGTAGAGGCGCCGCACCAGGCTCGCCTGGAGGGGCTCCCCAGCCAGGTTGATCGTCCCGACCGAGGGCGGGACCGCCTCCGCCCGGGCCAGCTCGGCGGCGGCCGAGGGGACCGTGTTGAGGAGGGTCGGCCGTTCGCCCGTGGGCTCTTCGAGCAGCGCCAGGGCATCGCGCACGAGGACCACGCGCCCCCCTGTCGCCAGGGGCACGAAGATCTCGAACACCGAGAGGTCGAAACAGACCGAGGTCACCGCCAGCACCGCGTCGAGCTCCTCCTGCCCGAAAGCCCGCAGCGCCCAGGCGACCCGCGCCGCGGCGCTGCCGTGGCGGATCGCCACTCCCTTCGGCCGGCCGGTGGAGCCGGAGGTGTAGATGACGTACGCCAGATCTCCGGGTTCCACCGCGGGGAGAGAGGCTCCCGGCGCGGTCTCCGCCGCTGCCCGGCAGTCGGCAGCGACCACCTCGAGCCGCTCCCGGGACTCGGGCGGCAGGGCCGCCGCGGAGCCCCCGGCGGTGAGCACGATCCGCGCCCCCGAGTCGGCGAGCATGAAGGCCACTCGCTCTCGCGGGTAGGCGGGATCGACGGGCACGTAGGCGCCACCGGCCCGCAGCACGGCGAGGAGCGACACGACGAGGTCGGCCGTGCGGTCCATGCACACCGCCACCCTCTCGCCCGCCGCCACCCCCAGCCGCCGCAGGCGCTGGGCGAGCCGGCGCGATCGCTCCTCGAGCTCGCCATAGGCGAGGGTCTCGGCGCCGGCCACCAGGGCCACCGCGTCGGGGCGGCGCGCCGCCTGAGCGGCGAAGCGCTCTTGGATCGGCGTCCGGTCGTCGCCCGGAGCGAGAGCGCCGCCCCCGCCTCCCCACTCGAGCACGACCTGATGACGCTCGGCGGGGGGCATCACGGGGAGCTCCGGGAACGGCCGGTGCGGCTCGGCCAGGGCGGCCTCCAGAACCGCCGCGAAACGCCGGGCGAGGCGCTCGGCGGTGGTGCGGTCGAAGAGCTCGCGGTCGTACTCCAGGGATCCGGCGAGCGCTCCGGCGTCCTCGGTCAGGCTGAGGCTCAGGTCGAACTTGCCCGCGCCCGAATCGAGGGGCTCCCCCGCCACCTCCAGGCCGGCGAGCTCCGGGAGGGCGAGCTCGGCGTTCTGGAGGTTGAAGAACGCCTGGAAGAGCGGCGTATGGTCGAGGCGGCGCTCCGGCGCAAGCTCCTCGACCAGCTTCTCGAACGGCAAGTCTTGGTGGGCGTAGGCGTCGATGCAGCTCCGCCGCACGCGCTCCAGCAACTCGGCGAAGCCCGGCTCACCGTCCAGCTCCGCGCGCAGGACCAGGGTGTTGACGAAGAACCCGATCAGCTCCTCGGTCTCCCGGTGCGTCCGGTTGGCGATGGGCGAGCCGACGGCGAAGTCCCACTGACCGGAGACGCGGGCCAGGAGGATCTGGTAGGCGGCCAGGAGGACCATGAACGGCGTCGCCCCCGCGCGCCGGGCCAGGGCGCCGGTCGCCGCCGCCGCTCCGGGCTCGATCCGCACCCGTACGGCGCCGCTCCGTCGGCTCCTCCCGGCGGGCCGGAGCCGATCCACCGGCAGGTCGAGGACCGGCACCCCGGCGAGGCGCCGCCGCCAGTAGCCGGTCTGCCCCTCCAGGACCGCGCCGGAGAGCCAGTTGCGTTGCCAGACGGCGAAGTCGCCGTACTGGACCCGCAGCTCGGAGAGGCCTCGTCCCCGGCGGCCGTAGGTGGCCGAGAGCTCGCGGAGGAGCACTCCGACGGACCAGCCGTCGGTGATCACGTGGTGCAGATGGACGACGAGGTCGTGGCGCGCCGGCGAGCGGCGCAGCACCAGGGTGCGCAGCAGCGGACCCCGGCCGAGGTCGAACGGCCGGCGCGCCTCGGCCGCGGCGGCGTCCCGGGCGGCGGCACTCCGCGCCGGCTCGGGAAGGCCCGAGAGGTCGGCGACCGGCAGGGCCACCGGTCGGCGGGGACCGACGACCTGGAGCGGCTCGCCGTCCCGCTCGGCGAAGGTCGTCCGAAGGGTCTCGTGGCGGTCGACGATCCGGCCGAAGGCGGCGGCGAGCTCCGGAAGATCCGCGGGGCCGGTGAGCTCGAGGAGCAGCGGCACGTTGTAGGTGGCGCTCCCGGGGTCCAGGCGGTCGAGCAACCAGAGGCGCCGCTGGGCGAACGAAGCCGGCACGCCCGCGCGCCGGAGCTCGGGAGGCAGGGGCTCGATGGGCGGCGCCTGCCGCCTCGCTCGGGCGACTCGCTCGGCCAGACCGGACACGGTCGGGAACTCGAAGAGGTCGCGGAGCGGAAGCTCCACCCCAAGGCGCTCGCCGAGCCGCGAGACGAGCCGTGTGGCCTTGAGCGAGTGGCCGCCCAGGTCGAAGAAGC
>CAZIIB010000407.1:0-4190 GCA_964539125.1 uncultured Thermoanaerobaculia bacterium
GAGTTCCGGCCGGAGGGCAAGCTCCTGGTGCTGCGCAACCGGGACGTGCCCGGGGTCGTGGGGAAGATCGGCACGCTGCTCGGGCGCTCGGGGGTGAACATCGGGGACATTCACCTGGCGCGGGAGAGGGGTGAGGGGGAGGAGCTGGCGCTGGCGGTGCTGCGGCTCGACCAGGAGCCGTCGGCGGGGACGCTGGCGGAGCTGATGGAGCTGCCGGAGGTGGCTTGGGCTCGGGTGGTGGACATGGAGTAGCCCGGGGGCTCTCCCCGGGGGAACGGCGCGGCTTGGTCGGACAGCGTTTCGCAGGAGCCGCGCCTCGGCTCGGACCGCGCTCCGCCGGCTCGGACTCCGCAGGGCCTCGTTGAGCGCGGTCCTCGACGTCCCCCGGAGGAGAGCTCCCGGTCCAACGGGATTGCTCATCGGGTGGACAGGATTTTCGGCCTGCGCGTTCCGTGACGTCGCCGATCGGGAGCCCGGCCCTGCGGGGTCGGACTCTACTTGTGTGCCCTCCGCGGGGATGGAGCTCCCGGTTCCGCAAACCAGGTATCCTGTCCCGCGTTGTCGCAGTAGGTGCGGCGGCGGTTACTTCTGAGGAGATCTTCACACATGGCGCGAGTCGGGCTGATCTTTGGTGGACGGAGCGTGGAGCACGCGGTCTCGGTGACCTCCGCGCGCACCGTAGCGCGGGGGCTCGAGGCGGCGGGACACGAGGTCGTGCCCCTGGCCATCGGCCCCGACGGGGTGTGGTTGGAGCCCGCGGTGGGGGAGCGGGCGCTGGCCGGCGAGCTCGACCGCCTGCCCGCCGGCGGCGGGGAGATCCTGCCCAGCCTGGCCCACCTGGTGGCCTCGGGGGTCGAGATCGTCTTTCCCATCGTCCATGGAACCTGGGGCGAGGACGGTACCCTCCAGGGCCTGCTCGAGATCGCCGACCTGCCCTACGTGGGGGCCGGGGTGACGGCGAGCGCGCTGGCGATGGAGAAGGTCCTGGCCAAGCGGCTGATCGAGGCGGCGGGAGTGCCGGTGGTCGAGTACGAGGCGACGACGCGCGCCCGCTTCGAGGCGGATCCCTCCGGCTTCCTGGAGCGCCTCGGCCGGTTCCGGCCGCCGCTCTTCGTCAAGCCGGCGGTCGGGGGGTCGAGCGTCGGGGTGCGGAAGGTCACCGAGGCCGGAGCGCTCGAGGAGGCGATCCGCTTCGCCCTGCGCTTCGACGACGGCGTGCTCGTGGAGCGGGCCGTCGCGGGCCGCGAGCTCGAGTGCGGCGTGCTCGGCTACGAGCGGTTGGAGGCCTCGGAGGTGGGGGAGATCGTGCCGGGCCGCGAGTTCTACGACTACGAGGACAAGTACCTGACGGACGGTGCCCGGCTGATCGCGCCGGCCGATCTCGCGGACGAGCTCCGAGAGCGGCTGCGCGCGATGGCGGTCGACGCCTTCTCGGCCCTGGGCGGCCACGGCATGGCGCGGGTCGACTTCCTGGTCGAGGGCGACACGCCCTACGTCAGCGAGGTCAACACCCTGCCGGGCTTCACCAGCATCTCCATGTACCCCGGCCTCTGGGACCTCTCGGGGGTGCCCCTGGCCGAGCTCGTCGGCCGGCTGGTGGCGATCGCGCTCCGGCGCCACCGGGACCGCCACCGGCTCGACCGGGGGATCCGGGAGTGGATCCGCGGGCTCGAGAGCCGGTGACCAAGGCGCTCGCGCCGCCGAGCCCGCCGCCGCGGGATGCTCAGCGGCCGGGCACGATCACGATCTCGTCGTCCTCCTCGCTGATGACGAGGATCTCGGCGCGGCCGTCGCGGTCGAGATCCGCAACCGCCAGGTTGTGCGGGTGTCGCTGGACCGGGTAGCTCGCGGAGGCGCCGAGCCCGGCGCGCGAGCCGTAGACCACGGTGACGGTTGCGACGTTGCCGTTGGTGAAGGCGGCGTCGGTGATTCCATCGCCGTTCACGTCGCCGGTGGCGACGCGCGCGCTGTAGTCGCCTTTCGCGGCAGGGCGCGCGAACGGGGTGAAGTGGCGGGACCCGTCGTTGCGGATCCAGGTGAGCCCGTCGTCGGCGGTGTCGCTCGCGTGGCCGGAGTAGCTCGCCACCGCGACGTCGAGCCGGCCGTCGCCGTCGAGGTCGGCGATCGCCGCGGAGAACGGTGCGGGGCCCGCCGCGTAGGGCGAGCCCGGAGCCTGGGCGAAGTGTCCCTCGCCGTCGCCCAGGAGGATCGTCACCGTGCCGTGGCCCCAGTTGGGCGTCACCAGGTCGAGGTTGCCGTCGCCGTCGAGATCGGCGGTGGAGATCGTCCAGTACGGCCTTGCGCCGATGTCGAGAGGCGTCCCGGGGCCCTGCCAGCCGTCGCGGCCGAAGAGGAGCATGATGCGGTGCTCCATCCAACTGTCGAAGGCGATGTCCGGGGTGCCGTCGCCGTCGAAGTCGCCGAGGGTGACGGCGTGCGGGTGCGGATTCGAGTGGACGTGCAGAGTTCGCGGGGAGAAGTCTCCCGTGCCGTCGCCCACCAGCAGCGTCAGGTGGTCCGTCTCGTGATTGGCGATGACCACGAACCTCGGGGTGGCGGCGATTCCGTCGGGGTTCTCCCCGCCGGGAACGGGGGGCCTCGGGTCCAGGCCGCCGTGGCCGTCGCCCAGCAGGACGATCGCCTCGCCGGCGAGGCCGGCGACGACCACGTCCGGGTTGCCGTCGGCGTTGAAGTCCGCCGTGGCGATCGAGCTCGGGCGGAAGCCCTCGGGCAGGGCGACGTGGGTGGGGCCGGCGGCGGAGCACGCTCCGGCGAGGGCCACGAGGGTGGCGGCCGCCGCCGCCCCGATCACCGGTTCCCCTTCATGGGATCGCCACTACCCGCGGGGCCCAGCCCAGGTCGGCGAGCTTGCGGCGGAGGGCCTCGGCCTCGGCGCGGTCCGGAAAGTGCCCCACCTGCACCCGGTGCCAGGTGCCGTCCGAGCGCACGACCGCGTCGGGGAAACGCCGCGCCAGGAGATCGCGCAGCGTCTCGGCCCGCGCCGCGTCGCCGAAAGCTCCCACCTGGACCGTGAACCCGGCGCTCGGGGCGGCGCTCTCGGCGGGCCCCGCCGAGGCCGACGCCAGGACCACGGCGCTCTCGCGGGGGGCGGGCGAGCCCGGGGAGACGACCGCCAGCTCGACGTGCGCCGTGCCCGGCCCCACCATGTCGAGGGCCCGCGCCGCGGCGTACGAGAGGTCGACGATCCGCCTGTGGACGAACGGTCCCCGGTCGTTGATCCGCACCCGGCAGCTCTTGCCGTTGTCCAGGTCGCGGACCTCCACCACGGTGCCGAAGGGGAGCGTCCGGTGGGCGGCGGTCATGGCGTGCATGTCGTAGCGCTCGCCGTTCGCCGTCTTGCGACCGTCGAACTCCGGCCCGTACCAGGAGGCGACACCGCGTTCGATCACCCGCGGCCGCTCCTCGGGCCGGCGAGCGCCACTGCACCCCGCGATCAGGGCGAGCGTGACGAGGACCCCGAGACCCGCGAGCCAGGCGAGTCGGAGACGATGCGCGCGCAATCGGGTCATGAGCAAAGGATCGACAGTTGGAACCTGTTGAAACAACAGCTCTTGCCGGCCACGAGATTCCATCGGCCGCCGGGTGGCCCGGGGGAGGACGCCGCCTGCCGGCGGGACTCCGGTCGTCCGAAGCGGGCCGTCACACTCGGGGCGCCTCGACCCCGGCGGCCTCGACCCGCTCGAGGGCCGGGTCGAGGCGGGTGGCGAGGAACTCCTCGACCTGCTCGGCCGAGCGGCCGGTGAAGGCCCGGGCGTCGAGCGCCTCCTCGATCTCCTCGCGCGAGAGGCGGAACTCGGGGTCGGCGGCGATCCACTCGAGCATCGGGTTCTCGCCGCCGGCTGCGACCTGGCCGTGGGCGTCCAGGCTATAGCGCCGGATCCGCTCGTGGAGCGCCTGGCGGTCGCCACCCTTGAGCACGCCCATCATCAGGAAGGTCTCGGTGGCCATGAACGGCAGCTCGCGCTCCACCCGCGCCGCCACCACCGCCTCGTCGAGGCGCAGGCCGGTGACCACGTGGGCGGCGAGCGAGAGGACCGCGTCCGCGGTCATCAGGGCGTCGGGGAGCACCAGGCGGCGGTTGGCCGAGTCGTCGAGGCTCCGCTCGAGCCACTGGGTGGCGCTGTTCAGGGGGCCGTTCAGGCTGTCGGTGATCAGCCGGCGGGCGAGGC
>CAZIIB010000408.1:0-2784 GCA_964539125.1 uncultured Thermoanaerobaculia bacterium
AGCGGCTGCACGCTCCTCGACCTCTGCCTCGCCGCCGCCGAGCACGGTCACCCGGACTTCTCCGCCGAGGAGCTCCTGGAGGCCCTGGAGGGCGACGAGCGCTTCGCGGTCCGCCGCTCCGGCTTCGCCCCCGAGTGCGCCCTGATCTGGCTGCGGCGAACCGCGGAAGAGGGCAACTGCCCCCGGCTCACGGTGCGGGTGGTCGACGAGGACTCGCCGATCGGGTGAGCCGCACTGAAGGGGCGAAAAGAGCCTCCGCCGAGAGGCGGTCGGGTGCTAGCATCACCACCATGCTCGAGGTTGAGGCGGTAGCGGCGCCCCTCGTCGAGACGGTCACTCGAAGGTTCGCCCGGGAGCTCCGGCGCCGGTACGGAGAGGCCGTGGTCGACGTGTGGCTGTTCGGTTCGTTCGCCCGGGCCGAGGCGGACGAGGAGTCGGACGTCGACGTGGCGGTGGTGCTCGAGCGCGCCGACTGGAAGACGCGGTGCGCTGTGATCGACCTCGCCACGGACACCGGGCTCCCCCACGACCTCAGGATTTCGCCGACGATCTTCGACCGCGAAACCTTCGAGCTCTGGCGAGCCCAGGAGCGTCCCCTGGTGATGGACATCCTGCGGGATGGAGTGTCGTTGTGACCGGCGAAGGCCGGGCCGACGCGACCGCGGCCGAGCTCGAGCTCGCCGACGAGGAGCTCCGGGCCGCGGGCAAGCTCCTCACGGCTGGCTTCCCCAGGATCGCCCTGGCGCCCGCCTACTTCGCCCTCTTCCACGCCGTTCGTGCACGCCTCTACGCCGAAGGCCTCGAGCCGCGGACTCATGCCGGCGTCCAGCACCTGTGGAACGTCCACCTGGTGCGGACGGGGCTATACGATCCGGCCACGTCGCGCCTCCTGGCCCGCCTCCAGAAGTTCCGTGAGGAGGCCGACTACGCCCAGGCCTTCGTGGTCGACGAGGCTGGTGCCCACGAGGAGGTCGAAGCGGCCCGTGGGCTGGTCGACCAGATCCGGCGAGACGTCGGTTGATCTTCCCCGCGCGTGGCCAGGGGCTCACTCGCTGCGTAGGGCTACCACCGGGTCGACGCGCGTGGCGCGGCGGGCCGGGAGCCAGGTGGCGAGGAAGGCGACCGCCAGGAGCACCACCGCGACTCCGGCGAAGGTCAGGGGGTCCCGGACCGTCACCCCCACCACCAGGCTCCCGAGAAAGCGGCCGGCGGCGAACGCCCCGGCGAGCCCCAGGGCGACCCCGCCCCCGACCAGCACCATGCCCTGCCGCACCACCAGGGCCAGCACCTCCCGGCGCTCGGCGCCCAGGGCGAGGCGCAGCCCCATCTCGGAGGTGCGCTGGCTCACCGAGTAGCTGATCACGCCGTAGACGCCCACCGACGCGAGGATCAGAGCGAGGGCGGCGAAGAGGGCGAAGAGCGTGGCGTTGAACCGCTGGTCGGAGAGCGAGTCGGCGACCACGGCCTTCATCGTCCGCACCCGGTAGACCGGCAGGTTCGGGTCGACGTCGTGGACCGCCGCGCGCAGGGCTCCGGTCAGGGCCGCCGGATCGCCCGAGGTCTTGGCGACGACGGTGGCGACGTCGAGCGGCGTCTGGAAGGCCGAGAGGTACGCCTCGCCGCTGGGCTCCTGGCCCAGGCTCCGATCCCGCACCGAGCCCACGACGCCCACGATCTCCACCCACTCGGCGTCGGGGCTCTCCGGATCGTCGAAGGTGATCCGGTGACCGATGGGGTCCTCGCCCGGGAAGTCCGTCTCGGCCAGGGTGCGGTTGACCAGGGCCACCCGCGGGGCGCCGACGCGGTCGGAGTCCGCGAACCCGCGGCCCCGGACCAGGGGAATCCCCATGGCCCGGAGGTAGCCGGGTGTCACGAAGCGCATCCAGGCCTGGGGTTCCTGGTTGGGCGGCGGCTTGGGGCGGCCCTCGACCGCGTACGAGAGGATGTAGTTCGAGCCGCCCAGGGGCAGCGGGAAGCCGGCGCCCGACGCCTCCACCCCGGGCACCGCCCGGAGCCGCTGGGAGAGCCGCTCGTAGAAGGCGCTCTGGGACGCTTCGTCGGGATAGGTCGCCTCGGGGAGCGAGAGCCTCAGGGTCATCACCCCGGCCGCGTCGAAGCCGGGCGAGACGCCCTGGAGGCCGACGAAGGTCCGGATCAGGAGCCCCGCCCCCACCAGGAGCACGAGGGCCGCCGCCACCTCGACGAGCACCAGGAGGTCGCGGACCCGCCGCGCACGGCCGCCCGCCGATTGACCGCGACCTCCTTCGCGCAGCGAGCCCTGGAGATCACCCCTGGACGCCTGGAGGGCCGGCAGGAGCCCGAAGACGAGACCGGTCACGAGCGCGAGGGCGAGGGTGAAGCCGAGGACCGTCCAGTCGAGGCCGATCTCGCTCGCCCGCGGGATGTTGTCGGCGTTCATCGCCACGAGCCCCCGCATACCGGCCACCCCCAGGGCGAGGCCGAGGGCGCCGCCGCCCAGGCTGAGCACCAGGCTCTCGGTGAGGAACTGGCGTACCAGCCGCCAGCGCGCCGCGCCCAGGGCGCCGCGGATCGCGATCTCCCGCTCGCGGGCCGCCATGCGGGCGAGCAGCAGGTTGGCGACGTTGGCGCAGGCGATGAGGAGCACCACGCCCACCGTCACCATGAGGATCACGAGCGCCGGCCGGATGGTCTCGACCACGCGTTGCTCGAGCGGCAGGAGGTTCACCCCCCAGCCGGTGTTCGCGTCCGGGTACTGCTGCTCGAGGCGCCGGGCGATGCCGCTGATCTCGGCCTGGGCGCTCT
>CAZIIB010000408.1:2794-4189 GCA_964539125.1 uncultured Thermoanaerobaculia bacterium
GCCGAGCCGGCCGATCACGCCCAGGTAGTGGGCCCCGCGCTGGTCCGGATCGATCTCGAGGGCGAGGGGCAGCCAGGCCTCCGTCTCCCGGTTCGGAAAGTAGAAGCCCTCCGGGGCCACGCCCACCACCGTGTACGGCTTGCCGTCGAAGGTCACCCGCCGGCCGACGATCCCCGGATCGGCGCCGAAGCGGCGCTGCCAGAGCCGGCGCGAGAGCACCACCACGTCGCCGGCTCCCGGCCGGTCCTCCTCCGCGTGGAAGCCTCGCCCCCGAGCCGGCGGCACGCCCATCACGCCGAAGAAGCCGGCCGAGACCTGGGCGGCCCGGATCCGCTCGGGCTCGACCCCCGGCGCGGTGAGGCTCAGGTTGGTGCCATGGAAGGCGACCAGGTCGGTGAAGGAGTGGCTCTGCGCGCGCCAGTCGGCGAAGTTGGGCGGCGACGAGGCGAAGCGCGGGAAGCCGGCTCCGGGATTGCTGTCGATCAGGAGGATCAGGCGGTCGGCCCGCGGATACGGCAACGGGCGCAGCAGCACGCCGTCGACCACGCTGAAGATCGCGGTGTTGGCGCCGATTCCCAGGGCCAGGGCCACGAGGGCGGCGGCGGTCAAGGTAGGCGTGCGCGCCAGACCGCGAAACGCGAAGCGGATGTCCCTCTGAAACGTCGCCATGCGTGTCCTCCCCCTCGGGCAAAAGGTGCCTCAGGGAAGTACAACGCACGACGGACCGGCAGGTTGCAGGTACACGCGCCTCGGCAGGCGGGGCCGACGAGCCGAGCGCGGCTCGCCGGCTCGCGCCGCCGGGTCTCTCAGCCCCTTCCTGGCCGTGGCGGTTTCTGCTGGGGCGTGTCGGCCCCGGCCTCCGGGGCGGGCTTGTCACCGCCCGGGCCGGCGGGTTTCCGGATAGGGAAGATCTTCTCGAGCTGGCGCGAGGCGTTGCGGGTGAAGATCATGCCGGTAAGTGCCTGGGTGGAGGATGGAATCGCCAGGGCGTCTTCGCCGAACAGGAACGGGTAGAGGTCGACCGGCTGGATGTTTGCGCCGTAGGTCTTGTTGATCGCACGGATGAACTCGTTCGCCGTCAGCGCATAGCCGAGGGGCGAGGGATGAACGCCGTCCAGAGAGAACGTGCCGCCGAAGAGGTACGCCGCGGAGAGGTTGATGCCGCCGATGTCGACGCCCTGCCTCGCTACCTGGCGTAGCAGACCGTTGACGTCCGCGAGCGCCGAACCGGTCCCGGCTGCCGTCGCGCGGATGATGGTGTTGAACGCATTCACGCGCTCCTGGATGACCTGTACTTCATTCGGCGAGAGGATGTCGCCGTCGTCGAGGGGCTGTCCCGTACCCACGGCGAAGGTCGGTATCCCGATCCCCAAGGCCAGCTTCTCGGTAGTCCGC
>CAZIIB010000409.1:0-4183 GCA_964539125.1 uncultured Thermoanaerobaculia bacterium
TGGCCACGTAGAGGTTCATCAGGCGGCCGGCCTGGTGCTCCGAGTCGACCAGCCGTGCGGCCAGCTCCTTGACATCGGTCTCGGCGGCGGAGAGCCGGGACTCCAGGTCCTTGGTACGCTCGAGGTCGCCGCCGACGACCGACGCCCCGCCCAGATCCTCCTCGATGACTCGCACGAGCTCGCCGGCCCGGTCGAGGGTCGCGCGCAATTGGTCGAGCAGTTCGCTGCCGCTCATCGCTGCATGGCTCAGCCGTCCCCCGCTCGCGCCGCTGGGTGCTTGATCGCTCACGCGGTGGAATGGGCCCGGGTTTTCGCGATGATCTCGAGGATCTCTTCGCTGCGGAACGGCTTCTTGATGTAGGCGTTCGCACCGGCCTCGAGGCCTCGGACCGTATCCTCCTCCTTGCCTTCCGTGCTGATGATGATCACCGGCAGGTCGGTCCACGCTTCGCGGGCCCTCAGCTCATCGAGGAACTCGATCCCGTTCATCTTCGGCATGTTGATGTCGAGGAGCACCAGATCGATCTCCGAGTCCGCCTCGAGCTTGTCGAGGGCGTCCCGCCCGTCGATCGCGTACACGATCGGGTACTGACGCAGCATGACCTCGTAGATCTTGTGCATCAGCTTGGAGTCGTCGACGACCAGGATCTTGTTCGGCTCCACGGTGCTCTCCGTCACGTCAAGGTTGCCCGGAGGAACCTCGTCGCCGCCTCTTCGCGACTCCGATCCATCCGGTGAGCCCCTTGCGGGCGGTCACCTGCTCCTGCCACGCGGACTCCTAGCTTCGGTGCGACAATCCGCCCCGACGAGACAGCCGAGAGCTCGATGGCTTCCGAGGCAGTCTAGCAGACGACGGATCGTGTCATCATGTGCCGGGACGCGGAGAAAGGGGGCCTATGCCGCACGAACCACGACCGCCGCTCGACTCGTTCTCCGAGGCCAACCGGGAGCTCGTCGGAGCCCTGAGGAGCTCCGAGCCCGGGATCCGGGCGCTCGCGCTCTCCGAGGCCTCTCCGATGGTCGACGACGAGCTCGCGCGCGAGCTCCTACGCTTCGCCCGCGAGGCGGAGCTGCCCGAGGGAGAGCGGGGCGATGCGCTGATCGCCCTGGGGCCGGCGCTGGAGATGTGCTGGTACGAGGAGGCGGACGACGGAAGCCTGGCCGAGCCGCCTTCCGGGGAGGAGGACTGGTGGGGCCCGCCCCTCTCCCCGGGGCTCTACCGGGAGGTCACCGAGGCCCTGCGGCACATCTACCACGACGCCTCGCAGCCCAAGCTCGTCCGCCGCCGCGCCCTGGAGGCGGCGGTACGGGCGCCGCGCGACTGGCACCGGGACGCGGCGAGCTCCGCCTGGCGCTCCGACGACTCGGAGTGGCGGCTCACCGCCGTCTTCGCCATGGGCCACCTGCCCGGCTTCGCGGCCGAGATCGAGGAAGCCCTCGACGCCGAGGAGCTGCCCATCGCCCACGAGGCGCTGCTCGCGGCGGGCCGCGCCGGGATCGAGGAGCTGGCCGACCGGCTCATGGAGGTCGCGGAGGACCCGGACGCCCAGCGCGAGCTTCGGCTAGGGGCGATCGAAGCGTTGGGAGAGCTCGGCTCGGCGGAGGGTGTGGATCTCCTCCAGGCGCTCACCCTGTCCGAGGACTCCGAGATCGCCGCCGTCGCCGAGGAGGCCCTCGAGGAGCTCGCGCTCGTGAGCGGCTTCGACGAGGACCTGGACGAGGACCTCGACTGGGAGCCGTGAGGCGCCCTCTGTAGGAGGCGTTCGGACAGCCCTCTCGGCTGCGCCCTGACCGACGCGCCGCCGCCGGCCGCGGCGCGTCGGTAGCCGGCGGAGCACCTCGTCACGTTCTCCCGGTGGCGTCCGGCTCCGGGACGCGCCTTCCCACCAGCGGACAGATCCCCCAAGACCCCTGTCGCCCGGGCGGCGCCAGGTTCGTGCGATCCGCGCGATCGAGGCGGTGGCACATGGGTTGCTGTGGCGCGGAGCAACCCATGGACACGCTCCTCCACGACGCGCGCTTCGCCCTTCGCGCCCTCGCCCGCCGCCCCGGCTTCGCCGCCGTCGCCGTCCTCACCCTGGCCCTGGGAATCGGCGCCAACACGGCGATCTTCTCGGTGCTGCGCGCCGTCCTCCTGGCGCCGTTTCCCTACCCCGACGCCGAGCGCCTGGTCGTGGTCTGGGAGAGCCGGCCCGAGGCGGACCTGCCGCGGATGTACGCCGCCCCTCCCAACGCGGCCGACTGGCGCCGGCAGAGCCGGACGCTGGCCGATCTCGGCGTCTACGAGCCGGAGAGGGTCTTCCTCGGCGGCGAGGAGGGGCCGGTGGCGGTGCCGGGTGCCCGGATGAGCGCCTCGACCTGGAGCGTCCTCGCCGTCGCCCCGGCTCTCGGCCGAGTGTTCACCGCCGAGGAGGACCGTCCGGACCGGGGCCGGGTCGCGGTCCTCTCGGACGGCCTGTGGCGGCGTCGTTTCGGGGCCGATCCCGCCGTCGTCGGCCGCAACGTGGAGATCGACGGCCGGCCGTTCCAGATCCTCGGGGTGATGCCCGAGGGGTTCGAGTTTCCGCCTCCCATCAGCCTCGAGGGCACCGCGCCGGCGCAACGCAGCGAGATCTGGACGCCTCTGGCGGAGGACCTCGCGGCCGGACAGCGCGGTGCCCACCACCTGTTCGCCGTCGGCCGGCTGCGCCCGGGCGTCGGTCTCTCCGCCGCGCAGGCCGAGCTTCAGGCGATCGCCGCCGGCCTCGCCCGCCGCTACCCGGACACCAACGAGGGGTGGACCGTGGCCCTCGTGCCCTTCGGCCAGCAGGTGGTGGGAGACATGGCTCCGGTCCTCTGGATGCTCCTCGGGGCGGTGGGCCTCGTGCTCCTCATCGCCTGCGTCAACCTGGCCAACCTGCTGCTGGCTCAGACCACCGACAGGCGCCAGGAGCTCGCCGTGCGTCAGGCGCTGGGCGCGGGACCGGCGAGCCTGGCGCGGCAGGTCGTGACGGAGAGCCTGGTCCTGGCCCTGATCGGCGGCGCCTTCGGCGTCTTCCTCGGCTGGTCGAGCCTGGAGCTCCTGGTCGCGCTGGCGCCGGCGAACGTGCCGCGCCTCGATCGCGTGACGATCGACGGCCCGGTCCTCGCCTTCGCCCTCGGCCTCGCCGTCCTGACCGGCCTGGTCTTCGGCGCGCTGCCCGCGTGGCGAGGGGCGGCCCACGGCCGGAGCGGCTGGCCCCGCTCGGGGTCGATCCTCCCCGAGCGCACGGCGCGGAGGTCCATGCTGGGCGACGCCCTGGTGGTGGCGGAGGTGGCGCTCTCGCTCGTGCTCCTGGTCGGCGCGGGCCTCCTGGTCCAGAGCTTCCTCCGGCTGCGCGGGATCGATCCGGGCTTCGCGCCGCGCGACGTGCTCACCCTGCGGGTCAGCCTGCCCGCGGCGGCCTACCCGGCGGGCGCCGACCGGGCGCGGGTCTTCGAGCGGTTGGAACGGGCGGTCGCCGCGGCTCCGGGTGTGCGCTCGGCCGGGTTCGTCTACGAGCTGCCCCTCGACGCCGACCGCGGCGGGACCGAGGTCCGCCTCGAAGGCGAGGCGATCCCGAAGCCGGGCGAGGAGCGGCGGACGAGCTTCACGTATGCCACCCCCGGCTACTTCCGGGCGATGGGCGTCCCGCTGGTCGAGGGGCGGCGATTCGAGGATCGGGACCGCCGCGACGCGGAAGCGGTGGTGGTGGTCAACCGTACCCTCGCGCACCTGCTCACCCAGGGGGCCCACGGCGCGAGCCCCCTCGGCCGGCGGCTCGTCCTGGGCTTCAACGAAGAGCCGCGGCGAATCGTGGGCGTAGTCGGGGACGTGCGCAACGATCGGCTCGGCCGTGAGCCCTTCCCGGGGGTCTACATCCCGTACGCGCAGTTTCCCTGGGCCAAGAGCATGGCCCTGGCGGTGCGCACCACGCTGCCCGCCGAGGACGCCCTCGCCACGGTGCGCGCCCGGCTGCGCGCGGTGGCACCGGGGCTGCCGGTGTACGACGCCAAGCCTCTGGACCGAGTCGTCGCCGATGCCGTCGCCGAGCCCCGCTTTTCGAGCCTCCTGATGTCCTCGTTCGCGGGCCTCGCCCTGCTCCTGACGGCGGTGGGGATCTACGGCGTCATCGCCTACTCGGTGCGCCGGCGCACCCGGGAGATCGGGGTCCGGGTGGCCCTG
>CAZIIB010000410.1:0-2199 GCA_964539125.1 uncultured Thermoanaerobaculia bacterium
CTCGTCGGTAGGGGCCTCACGCTGGTTGCGGAGATATGGGAAAAGGTTCGGCCGATAGCCGTGGCCGCCACCTGTCCTCCGTGGGAGGAGGTTCGCCAACTCCTTGGGCCCTGGCTCGACCTCGGGTTCACAACCCCACACATCCCGGTTACCGACGAAGAGCGCGAGGTCTCTTTGGCTTTCTCGCGGCAGGTTCTCGCAGATCTGGCGCCTCATTTCAAGAACCGGCCGGGCGCAGCTTCGGAGATCAACCTCCTCGGCTCGAAGCTCGGCCTGGATCTCGGCCTTCCCGTCGACCCCGAGTTCGAGATCATCTATCCGGCGGGCGCTCGCTACTTCGAAACCTCGGAGGAAGACCGCGTGGCGATGCAATCTACTGTTCAAGCCCTGGCCTCGGCTTGGGCCGACGGCGGTCCGGACTTGGGGGCTGTCCGGCTCGCTGCATATGAAAAGGACGCATCGGAAGCAGCCCGGTCGCTGCCGCGCCTGTCGCCGGTTCTCGCGGAGGAGGTCTCGGGCCTCGCGGAGCGACCAGGGGACTGGATCGAGGAGCTCATGAAGGTCCGCGTCCAGTGGGACCTCGTGGCTCCGTTCTTGGACCGCCTCTTGGAACAGCGTAGAGATGGCTGGATCCACGTGGCTGCGCGGCTCGCCGCGGAGGAAGAATACGCAGGACTGGCCGCTGGGCGCGTCCTCCTGCTAGAGAATGGTCCAGCAGAGTTGGTGGAGCAGGCCCTCCACGTCGCAGAGGGGGATCCCGAGTTGGTGGAGGGTCTGTGTCGGCGGTCCGATCTTCCCACCGCTGTTCGGCGTCGACTCCTCAACAGCAGCAGGCCGGCGGCGGCTCTCGCCGCGGTGATTGGTCACTGGCATTCACGGTCTCACGATGATGGGCCTGATCGACTCGCCGAGGATTGGCGGTCGACCGTGCTGCGGGTTCCCAGCAGTGAGGTCGGCCACGGGGAGCTGGTCTCCTCGCACGATCACGAGGTCTGGCTCGGGAAGATCCTCGCCTCTGACCCGGACCTGGCGTTCGAGTGGGTGAAACGACGCCTAGAGGAGGCCAACGGACCTTTCTTCGTGTCGGATCCGGGCGTCTTCAAGGATGCTGTGTGCTCCCTGAACCAGAGCCAGCGAAGCCGGGTTCTTCAACGGGTTGTTGCCGATCGCTGCCCTCGTGGGCTGGTCCCACTGCTCGTCGGTCGAAGCCCGGAACTCTACCAAGAGCTGCTGGCCCGGTCGGATCTCAGGGACTTCCAGCTCGTTCCCCTACAGGGACAGCCCGATGAACCGTGGTGGAGAATTGCACGAATGGCGCTTGCCACCGGCTACTCGTCGTCCGAAGTCGTTGACGCTGCGTTCTATTCCTCTTGGATCATCGTGACGTCTGGTGCTGGCGTCGAACGCTGGCGCCGGTATGAAAGGGCGTTTGCCCAGAAACAGCACTCAGCGGATGCCATTGAACGGGAACTGGCCGAAGCCGGTCTCCGCACGGCCCGGGAAGGACTCAATCGGGCGGAAGAGGAGGCCCATCAGCGGGCCGTTCAGGGCTATCGCTGAGCGCACTCGGGCCCCCTCCCTACCACGGCCCACACCCGTTTGGGGACCTCTCTGCGATGGGCAGCGGGGCGTCTCTCCAGGACGGCTCAGGGTCTCTGCTTCAACACGCGGAGGTTCGGGAAGAGATCTTCGGGACTCTCGCCGGTGAGCCGCAGGTAGACGGCGTCTGGGCAGAGGTCGACCTGGTCGCTCCAGGCGACGGCATCGCCCGGCCCGATGTGGACCTTCTCGAACTCCCCTGGATCGTTCCACAGGGCGAAGACTCCACGGCCTGCGTAGTCGGACAGGTCGACTTCGCCTTGGGCTCCGTCCGAGTAGCGGATCCAGATCCGATGCTTGGGAAGAGCTTTGACTTCGATGGGCTTCGGCATCCCTTGACTCCTCCGGGAGGGCATAGCAGTCAGCGGCCAAGCTCCCGGCGTGAAGCTCGGTACAGGTCCCACCGCTGCTGGAACTTCAGCCAGAAGTCCACTGAGGTGCCGAGGTAGCGGGCGAAGCGAAGCGCGGTGCTGGGGGTCACGCCGCGACGCTGGTTCACGATCTCGTCGACCCGCTGGTAGGGCACGTGGATCGCGTCGGCGAGCTGTCGCTGGGTGACGCCGAGGGGCTCGAGGAACTCCTTGCGGAGCACTTCGCCGG
>CAZIIB010000410.1:2209-4182 GCA_964539125.1 uncultured Thermoanaerobaculia bacterium
GTGGCGGGGGGTCCCCCTGTGCCACTCGCTAAACCCTGTGGGTCCCACCCCGCGGGGGTGGGGGGGGGCGGGGGGGGGGGGTAGTCGAACCATGTAGGGCTTCTCCGAGATCAATGGTAATCGACCAGCTCGACCTGCTCGGCACCACCTGGACCGAGAATTGAGGCTCCTGAGCGCGTGAGGCGGTCCTCTCTTGAGTTGGGGCCGATGGACCGGGGCGGCGCCTTCCTCCAAAATGGAGGCAGGAAGGAGGATCTCGTGGCGACCCTCCACATCCAACAACAAGAACTTCCCTGACAGCCTTCACCGTCGCCTCCGGGTACTGGCGAAGCGGGAGCATCGGTCCCTTGCCCAGGAGGTCATCCATCTCCTGAGTCAGGCGGTGGAGGGTGGCGAAGAGACGTCTGTTCTCGAGCTCAAAGGATTGGGCAAGGAGCTATGGGAGCGCATCGACCCGGGGCGGCATGTCGAGGAGGAGCGCGCCTCCTGGGAGTGAGTGAGGAAGACCCCGCTTGATGCCCTCTACTTTCCGTCCTTGTTTGTAGACTTCTTGGTCGCAGCCGCCGGAGTGCCGGGCTGGGCAGCGGGGCGGGCGTCGAGGTGGATCCAGCGCTCGCGCCAGAGGCGCGGGCGGGCCGTCTCGAGGGCCTTGCGCTGCCCGGGGGTGAGCTTCTCGGCGATGTCGATCCGCAGGGCGAGCTGGGCGTGGAGGATCGCGGCGTGGGCGGCGTCGACCGCGTCGAGCTTCTTGCCGGCGGCCACGAGGTCTCCGGCTTCGAGGGCCTCGTAGAACGCCTTCTGGGCGTCGCGGCTGGTCTCCAGGGTGTCGCGCCGGCCGGTGAGGTTGTCGCGCAGGATTCCGTCCATCTGGTGCCGCTGGCTCTCGGTGAGGTGCACCTGGCCGGCTAGGTCCGCGTCGTTCCACCAGGCGTTCTCGACGATCTCGGCCAGTCGCTCGTCGGGAGTGAGCCGTCCGGCGGCGAGGCGCTCGCGGGCACGTTGCCGGGCCCGTTGCCGCATCCCCGTCCAGGCCCGACCCGACTCGGCCGAGCCCTTCTCCGCCTTCGTCCCCTTCTCCTGCGGGGTCTGGGGCGGCTCGGCGCTGGCCTGGAAGGCGACGGCTCCGGCCACGGCGAGGGCGAGCGCCAGGGAGAGGGCGGCCAGCGTCCGGCGGGCGGCCGGGCGCGCGGGGAAGGGCGGCAGGGCGTTTCGGGTCACCTTGTGGATCCTCCTGGGTAGCTCGCGGGGCCGGCGCCGGGCCGGTCGGCGGGCACGGCGCTCGAGCCGATTTCGGGGATAAGCTAGTGTACTCCGGGACCTCGCCCCGAAGAGCCATGGAATCCCCATCCCCGTCATCCGAGGAACGCGGTCCGTCCGTCCACCGCGGCCGGCCTCGGTGGACGCGCTGGTCGGGCCTCGCCCTGCTCGCCCTGGCCCTCGCCGTCGTCACCGCCTGGGGGCTGAGCTTCCGGCGCGCGCCCGGCCGGTCCTGGGGCGGCGCTCGGGGGCGTCACGCGATCCACAGGCCCCAGGGCGCCTCGATCCTGCTGGTGACCATGGACACCACGCGGGCCGACCACCTCGAGCCGTACGGTGGACCGGCGGGGTCGACCCCGAACCTCGTGGCGTTCGCCAAGGATGGCGTGGTGTTCGATCACGCTTACTCGGTGGCGCCGATCACCCTGGTCGCCCACTCGAGCATCCACACCGGCCTCTATCCGCCCCAGCACGGGGTGCGCAACAACGGCATCCACCGGCTGCGGCCCGAGGTCGAGACCCTCGCCGAGCGGCTCCACGAGGCGGGCCTGCGCACCGCGGCCTTCGTCTCCGCCGCGGTCCTCGACCACCGCTACGGCCTCGACCAGGGCTTCGAGGTCTACGACGACGACCTCTCCACGGGCCGCGAGCGCCACCCCCGAATGGTGCCCGACCGGCCGGCCGAGGCGACGGTCTCCGCCGCCTCCGCCTGGCTC
>CAZIIB010000411.1:0-4174 GCA_964539125.1 uncultured Thermoanaerobaculia bacterium
CTCTCGGGCGGGCAACAGCAGCGGGTCGCGCTCGCACGCGCGATCGTCTTCGAACCGAGCATCCTGCTGCTGGACGAGCCGCTCGCCGCACTCGACCGCAAGCTGCGCGACGAGGTGCGCCTCGAACTGCGGCGCATCCAGCGGACGCTCGGGGTCACGACGATCCTGGTCACGCACGATCAGGACGAGGCCCTCTCCCTCAGCGACCGGCTGCTGGTGCTGGATCGCGGCCGCGTTCAGCAGATGGGCCTGCCCGACGATCTCTACCTGCGGCCGGCTAATCACTTCGTGGCGGACTTCCTCGGCACTGCCAATCTGCTAAGCGGCACGCTGTTCAGCGGTCATGGCCGCATGACACTGCGCCTCCACAACGGCGTCGAAATTACGGTGAATGCGCGCCCCGGCCAGAGCGGTTGTGAGGTCTGCGCGCTCGTGCGCCCGGAACGATTGAAGCTGGAAGCCAATCCGACGGCCGACGGGCTCGCGGCCACCGTGATGGAGACTGTCTATCACGGGCAGACGGTTCGCTATCACCTGCGTCTCGACGAAGATCACGAGCTCGTCGCCGTCGCCGCCGACCGCGTGCCACGTTTCGGCGTCGGCGCTCCCGTATTTGTCACCTGGAATGCCGAGGATGTCTGGCTCATTCCCGAGGGTGGCGACGCAACCGACCGGCACGAACCGACCGCACTCGCGCAGGCATACATCGACCAGTCGGAAGACTGTCACCCGCGGCAGAAGCCGCAAACAACAGGGAGGTGAAAATGCGCATACAATCGATTGCACTTGTCGGAGCGGCAGCACTTGCACTGCTCGCTGCCGCCGCAAGCGGGCCGGCGAATGCCGAACCCGCCAAGAAGTTCGTGTTCGCCCAGTCGGGCGGCGCCAGCTACGAAGCCAGCGTCGACATCTTCTGGAAGCCGTTCACCGAACGGACGGGCATAGAGATCGAACCGTTGATCCCATCGAGCTTTGGCAAGCTGCGCGCCATGGTGGAATCGGGCGCGGTCACGGCTTCCTTGTGGGATCTCGGTTCTAGCCAGTTGGAGCAGGCCATCGCGCTCGGCATCGTACAGAAGATCGATTGGCAAAAGGTCAATCCCGGTCCCATGTACCCGGAGATGAAGCGCGATTACGGCTTTGGCCAGACCTATTTCTCCACCGGAATGGCGTGGAAGACGGGCACGACGCCAATCAAGACCTGGGTGGATTTCTGGGACGTCAAGAAGTACCCGGGCAAGCGGTGTCTCGCCGACTACGCGGCCTACACCCTGCCGCTTGCGGTCATGGCTGCGGGCGTGCCCAAGGACAAGGTCTACCCGATTGACCTCGACCTTGCCTTCAAGATGCTGAAGCAGATCGCGCCGGACACGATCTGGTGGACGACGGGCTCGCAGCCCCCGCAGCTGCTCAGGGACGGCGAGGTTACCTACTGCAACGCCTGGAACGGACGCGTCATGCCGGTCAAGGATATGGAGTTCAACTACAACCAGGCGCTGCTCGATATCGCCTTTTACGTCGTCCCCAAGGGTGCACCGCCGGACCAGGTCGAAGCAGCAATGCTGCTTCTGCACGACTGGACCGATCCGCAGTTGGAGGCCAAATATGCCGCGCGGGTGTTCTACCCGGGCAGCAGCCCGGACCTCTTCAAGTACCTGCCTGAAGATTTGAAGTCGCGGCTGCCGACGTCACCTGAAAACAAGGAACATGAATTGCTCACCGACGCCAAGTGGTGGTTCGAGAACGCCGACGCCGTCGAGCAGCGCTGGGCAGCGTTCAAGCTCTCGCGCTGAGCCTCTGCCCCGCAATGACGATCCGGCCGCGCCAGCGCGGCCGGATCTCGCAAACAAGGCAGGCGGCGGCCAATCCTCAATTGCATAAGAAGCTCCTTCGATGGCACTCCGGATTGATACAGGCGAAACGGTGCAGAGCGCACAACTGCCCCGCCGCCGCGCCCGCCAGGCACGCCGGCTGCTGGCTTCTGTCGGCCCGCTATTTACCTTCATGCTCGTGGGGTTCAACCTCCCCATCTTCGTCATGTTGGCCTGGAGCATCAGCCATCCGACGCCGACACTTGCGCACTTCATTATTCTGTTTGAGGTGCCCATCTATCTGCGTGTTCTCGCAAATACGCTGCGCATCGCGGCCATCACCGTCTTCTTCGTGGTGCTGCTGGGCTATCCGCTGGCCTACTGGATGCGCAGCATGCACCCGCGCCGCCGTATCTTCGTGCTGGCCATGGTAGCGCTGCCGTTCTGGATCAGCATCCTCGTGCGCACCTATGCCTGGATCGTCATCCTCGGCAACAACGGCCTGGTGAACCGGGCGCTTCTCAATCTCGGCGTCATCCACACACCGATCGAGTTTCTCTACAACGAGCTCGGCGTCATCATCGGCACGGTCAACGTGCTGCTTCCGTTCTTCGTGCTGCCGCTCTATGCCGGCATGAACCGCATCGACGATCGTCTGGTTCAGGCGGCAAGGTCGCTCGGTGCGCCGCAGCGCGTGATCTTCTGGCGCATTTTCTTCCCCCTCACCGTGCCGTCGGTGGTGGCGGGTGCGATCCTGGTGTTCATTCTGACCCTCGGCTTCTACATCACGCCGGCCGTACTGGGCGGCGGCAGGGTCCCGATGATTGCCAACGCCATCGACCTGCTGATCAACGAGCTGCCGCGCTGGGAACTGGCGGCAGCACTCTCGACGGTGCTGATGGTCGGCGTCGTCGGCTTCTACCTGATCGCCCGCTGGATGCGTACCCGTGGCACCGCCTGACCCCCACCGTAGGACCGGCGCCATTCCCGCCAGTTCCGCCGGCGGCGGGCGCGATCGCATCATCGGCCGCGCCGAGCGCGGATTCGTGGTCACGATGGCGGCGCTGTGTGTGGTCTTCTTGATGTTGCCCGTTGTGATCGTTATCCCCATGTCGTTCTCGGGCGAGGAGCTCCTGACATTCCCGCCGGCAACGCTCTCGCTTCGCTGGTACAGCACCTTTTTCACCGATCCCGACTGGCTGCTCGCCCTGATGAACTCGATGATAGTGGCCTCGGCTTCGAGCGCACTCGCACTCGTGCTCGGTACACTGGCGGCTTACGGGCTGGTGCGCTGGCGCTTCATCGGGCGCGCAGCGATGGAAGCCAACTTCGTCGCACCGCTCATCATACCGCCGATCATCTCCGCGGTCGCCCTCTACATCGCCTTCGCGCAGGTGGGGCTGCTCGGCACGTATGCGGGGCTGATCATTGCCCACACCCTATACACCGTGCCCTATATCGTCTTGGTGATGACGGTTGCGATTGCCTCGTTCGATGAGCGCATCGAACAGATCGCGCGGACCCTTGGCGCGAATGAACGCACGATCTTCTTCCGGATCTTGATTCCCAATCTGGCGCCCTCGGTGCTGGCCTCCTGGATGCTGGCCTTCATCGTGAGCTTCGATGAGGTGATCCTGACGCTGTTTCTATTCGGCAATCGCGAGACCATTCCCAAGCGCATGATCACGCATCTCGAATTGCGCATCGACCCAACCATCACGGCGATCGCAACCATGCTGATCGCTTTCAGCGTCATAGCGCTGGCAGTTGTCTATCTACTGACCAAACGCCTCAGCCGGATCTTCGTACGCGCGGCGGAATAGGTGTCTGACGCCGCCCGAGCCCGATATGACCGCCGGGTAGTCACGAGCGTTCGGCAGCACGTTGAGAAGCGCCATCCAGGCGGCGTCCTCGAATTTCGGGTCGCGAATGTCAAGGTCCATCGGGGACAAATAAAGGCCGCCACAATTCGACGGTTTCCGCCGCCTCGATATGGCAGGCCTGCCCGACAAAGTGACTATGATCGCAGTCGTCCAGCTGAGAATGGCCGGATTTGAAGAGATCTCGGCATTGCGAACCCCCGTCACATCGTAGCCGCCAAGCGGGCAGCCTCGCCCGTCGCGATCACATTCGCGTGTGAACCCCGCCGCGGCCATTGTCCACGGGCAAGTTTCAAGGTTGACGTTGAGGAAGTTTGTTCCCGAGATTATTGGACGCGATTGATCTGCATGCGTCGCCCGAGTTGATCGCGATGACGAAAAGCTTGCCAATGTGAAAATTGTAAACACTGCTATGGAGTTTAGATAACGTGTGACAAAGTCAATATATATCTATTTGATATATGAACTTGCAATAATTATACA
>CAZIIB010000412.1:0-4142 GCA_964539125.1 uncultured Thermoanaerobaculia bacterium
AGCCGTGGGAGATGTAGACGGCGTTGCCCAGGCCGCCGATCCGCCCCGCGCGGGTGACGATGCCGTCGGCGGGAGCGCGGACCTCACGGCCCGGCGGCGCGGCGATGTCGATCGCCGGATGGAAGGAGCGCCGGCCGGTGATCGGGTCCTTCCGGGCGCCGAACCCGCTGGTCAGGATGCCCTTGACCGGCGCCACCGACGGGACGGACGAGATCCAGCGTGAACGCGCCTCGAGCTTCTTGGCGACTTGGTCGAGCTTGCCCGAGAGGCGATTGGCCCGGTAGGTGAGGAAGTCGACGTCCGAGCCGTCCGTGCCACCGATCCCGGCCTCGCTGCCGTCCAGGTTGTCGAGGCCGGCGACGATGGCGAGCTTGTGAGTACGGTTCTCGTAGTTGGACAGCTTCGCCTGGAGGTCTCCGAGGCTCTGCTCGAAGGTCCGGTTCGCTTCGCGCAGCTCCTGGTTCTGGACGCGCAAGCGCTCGACCTGCGTCGCGTCGACTCCGCTACCTGCGAAGTAGGAGATCAGGATGAAACAGGAGGCGGCGAGGAGGAGGAGGAAGACCGAGAGACAGGCGAAGATCTGGAGGTTGCTGATCCGCCACTTGCGGAGACGTGCCCGCGCATGGGGCACCAGGATCACGGTGTGGTACTTGATCGCCATCGACCGGTGTAAGCCGTGCAACCAGCCTTGTATGTCTGGAATGTGCGCGACGGAGCGTATTGTACCGGCGGGAAGGGTCTTGTCAACCATCGTCTCGCCAAGGGTTTGCGGGCGTCCCGGAGGTGCCCGCCGAGGGGAGCATCGACGGATGCGCATGCGACATTGAAGGAATTCTTTACAGAATCCCGTGCGGTTCGGCGGCTCGGTTCGGTCACCCCGGTACGGAGTGCGCTCTCCGGCCCGCGGCGGAGCGGTCTCGCCCGCGGCCGATGCTGTTACGGCATCAATGGTTCGAGGGCCTCGGGTCGCTCGCCCGCACCGCGGTGCGCAGCGGGCCCGTCGCCGGCGCCCGTCGCCGCGGTGCCGGGAAGAGCGGCGGGGGGCCGGCGGGTTGTGACACCGGGAGCTCCTGGATGATGATCGCCGAGACCGAAGCCACCGGATCGACCACCCGGCTCACCCTGCCGGTCGAAGGCATGAGCTGCGCCGGGTGCTCGGCCGCCGTCCAGCGGCGGCTCGACCAGCTCGACGGGGTCGTCGAGGCGAGCGTCAACCTCGCCACGCATCGGGCGACGGTGACCTACGATCCGTCCCTCCTGGGCCCGGGGGAGCTCGCCGAGGCCGTCCGGGCGGCGGGCTACCAGGTGCCGGAGGGCGCGGTGCGTCGGGCCCTCGACCGCGCGGCGGGAGAGGAGGAGGGCGCTCCGGCGGCCGCGCCGGACGCCCGCGAGAGCGAAGAGGAGAGCCGCGAGGCGCGGCGCTACCGTTTGCTCCTCTCCCGCTTCTGGCTCTCGATCACCGGCGCCCTGGCGGTCGTCTTCCTCTCCCTGCCGCTCATGGAGGCCCCGGGCGGCCCGGGACAGAGCCTTGCCGGCCTGGCGAAGGCCGACCCCCTGATGGCGGCGCTCCATCCTCTGGCCGCGGCGGTGGGGCGGGCCTTCCCCGCCCTGGACGGCCTGTCGCCCGGAGCTCTGAAGGAGATCCTCTTCGTCCTCACGCTGGCGGTGATGGTGGTGGGTGGCGGCGAGTTCTACGCCGGCGCCTGGCGGAGCCTGCGCCACGGCACCACCAACATGAACACCCTGGTGGCCCTGGGCAGCGGCTCGGCCTTCCTGTTCAGCGCTCTGGCGACGTTCGCTCCCGGCCTCTTCCTGCGGGCCGGCTTGCCGGCGGACGTCTACTACGAGGCCGTGGCCTGGATCCTCGCCTTGGTGCTCCTGGGCAAGGTGTTCGAGGCCCGGGCCATGGGGCGGACCTCGTCGGCCATCCGGCGCCTTGCGGAGCTGGGCGCCCGGCACGCCCGCGTGTTGCGCGGCGGTGAGGAGCTGGAGGTGCCGGTGGAGGAGATCCGCGTCGGAGACCGTCTGGTGGTGCGCCCCGGGGAGAAGGTGCCGGTGGACGGCGTGGTGATCGAGGGAGCCTCGGCCGTAGACGAGTCCATGATCTCCGGCGAGCCCGTGCCGGTGGACAAGGAACCGGGCGACGAGGTGGTGGGGGCGACGATCAACACCACCGGGTCCTTCCGGATGGAGGCCACGCGAGTGGGCCGCGACACCGTGCTCGCCCAGATCGTCCGCCTGGTCGAGGAGGCCCAGGGCTCGCGGGCTCCGATCCAGCGTCTGGCGGACCGCATCTCGGCGATCTTCGTGCCGGCGGTCGTGGCGATCGCCCTCGTGACCTTCGTCATCTGGTGGGCTCTCGGTCCGGCGCCCTCGCTCCTCTACGCCATGGTCGCTTCCGTGACCGTCCTGATCATCGCCTGCCCGTGCGCCCTCGGCCTCGCCACGCCGACCGCGATCATGGTGGGTACCGGCAAAGGGGCGGAGAACGGCATCCTGATCAAGGGGGGCGAGGCCCTCGAGATCGCCGGCCGCCTGACCACCGTGGTGTTCGACAAGACCGGCACGATCACCCGCGGCGAGCCCCGGGTCACCGACGTGGTGACGGGCGAAGCCCTCTCCGGGGATGGGCCCGAGGCCGAATCGGTGCCGGACGGGGTTCCGGAGAGCTGGCGCCTCCTGCGCTGGGCGGCGGCGGTCGAGCAGCGCTCCGAGCACCCGCTGGCGCGGGCGGTGCTGGCGGCGGCGCGGGAGCGCGACGTGCTGGTCCCCCCCGCTTCCGACTTCGACTCCTCGCCGGGCCATGGGGTCGCGGGGACGGTCGACGGCCGCGAGGTGCTGGTGGGCAAGGAGGAGTGGCTCGCCGGCCGGGGTGTCGACCCGGCGCCCCTCCGGCAGGCGGCGGAGGCCGCCTCGGGCCGCGGCCAGACGGTGATCTGGGTCGCGGTCGACGGCCGGGCGGCGGGGCTCCTGGCGGTCTCGGACCCACCGAAGCCGGGTGCGGCCGCGGCGCTCGCGCGGCTTCGTTCGATGGGCCTCGAGCTCGTGATGCTCTCCGGGGACCGGCAAGAGGCGGCCGAGGCGGTGGCCGCCGAGGTCGGGATCGAACGGGTCTTCGGCGGTGTCGAGCCGGGAGAGAAATCGGCGGTGGTGCGCCGTCTCCAGGAGAGGGGGGAGGTCGTGGGGATGGTGGGCGACGGAGTCAACGACGCCCCGGCTCTCGCCCAGGCCGACCTGGGGATCGCCCTGGCGACCGGTACCGACGTGGCGATCGAGGCGGCCGACGTGACCCTGGTGGGCGACCGGATCGAGGCCGTGGCCCAGGCGATCGCCCTGTCCCGCCGCACCCTGCGGGTGATCCACCAGAACTTCGTCGGCGCCTTCGTCTACAACGTGCTGGGAATCCCGGTGGCGGCCGGCGTTCTCTACCCGGCCTTCGGACTGCTCCTGTCACCGGTCATCGGCTCGTTCGCCATGGCCATGTCGAGCGTGACGGTGGTGACGAACAGCCTTCGGCTCCGCCATTGGCGGCCGGAGGGAGCGAGGGTCCGAGAAGCTCCCGTCGTACAGAGCGGAAACCCGCTCGAAGCCTTGTAGCGCCGGGCGGGGGCGTCAGGTTCCCAGCACCGCCTCGGCAACCTCTACAGCATTGAGGGCCCCACCTCTCGTCAAGTTGTCCAGCACCGCCCAGAGCCAATAGCCGCCGGGATAACCCGGGTCGGGCCGGACGCTTCCCACCAGCACGTCGTCCCGGGCCGCGGCGGCGATCGGCCCCGGGAGCTCCAGGGCCTCGATCTCCGCCGCGGAGAGCGTCACGTGCCGCTGGCCTTCGAGCGCCCGGCGCACCGCCTCGAGCCCCGGGTCCTCGGCAAAGGTCACCAGCAGGCTGCTCGAGCAGCCGTGGAACACCGCGCCCTGCATCACCTGGACGGCGAGCGGCGCCTCGACGCCGGTCGGCCGCAGCACGAGATCGGCGAGCCCGGCGGCTCCCTCGGGGGCGGGGTACAGGTTGAAGGCGAGCTGCCGTTCAAACACCGACGGCCGGCGCTCGCCGGTCATGGAGAGCAGGTCGCGAGCCTGGTCGAGGAGGTCGTCGAGGCCCTGCTTGCCGAACATGGAGGCCGGCTGCACGACCGTCGCCG
>CAZIIB010000413.1:0-4142 GCA_964539125.1 uncultured Thermoanaerobaculia bacterium
GAAGAAGACATGCCAGAAGAGTGGCGAGCCAGGGATCCGACTGCCCGCGACGCTAGCGGCCAGGAACGTCGTCGCTGTGTAACCGACGACGGAGATCAAGAAGTAGACGAAGGTCGCCCAGTTGAGACAGGCTAGGGGGCTTGTCTTCGCTTTCGCGGGGATTTCGATCGCAGTGAGGAGCGCAGACAGCAGAACGACAGCAACGACTGCGTCGAGAGGGGCATAGGGAAGGTGGACCGCCGTCCCGGCCTCGGTCCCCGGCATCAGGGAACTGCGCTTCTGAGATTCTCGATCTGACGGAGCTTGCGCTTCGCCTCGAGTCCCTCCGCTGTAACGTAGAAGATGGAAAAATCTTCGATCGGTGCGCCACGCTCCTCGACCAGATGGGCCTCCTTGAGAAGACCAAGCTTCTCGCGGGCTACCTTTCGGTCGAGGCCTTGTACCCGCCTCAGGTTCTTGAACTGCACCTTTCTTTGGTCTACGACCTGGTCGAAGATTCGCCGGGTTTGTTCATCGTCGAAGAGCTCGTTGATTGCAAATGGCATAGCCGCCTCCTCAGCACGTGGTCCTCGCCACCCATGGACATCATACATCGGCCACCAACATGGTTGAGTGCGTCGTTTCCAAGCACTGCAAGTCGTCCGTTAGGATCTCCCCGAGGAGTCCAGCCGTGAGCCGCGTCTATCTCTCTCCGCCCCACATGTCGGGCCTCGAGCTCGAGCGGGTCCGCGAGGCCTTCGCCTCGAACTGGATCGCGCCGCTGGGCCCCCAGGTGGACGCCTTCGAGCGCGAGCTGGCGGCGCGGGCCGGGGTCGGGCACGCCGCGGCCCTCTCCTCGGGGACGGCGGCGCTGCACCTGGCGCTCCGCCTCCTGGGCGTGGGACCGGGCGACGACGTGCTCTGCCCCACCCTGACCTTCGCCGGCTCGGCCTTTCCCATCCTCTACCAGGGCGCCCGGCCGGTCTTCCTGGACGCCGACCCGGAGACCTGGACGGTGGACCCGGCGCTCCTGGCCGACGAGCTCGCCCGGCGCGCCCACGCCGGGAGGCTGCCCAAAGCCGTGATCACGGTGGACCTCTACGGCCAGCCGTGCGACCACGATGCGATCCTGGCCGCCTGCGCCGAGCACTCCGTGCCCGTGATCGAAGACGCCGCGGAGGCGCTGGGCTCCACCTATCGGGGCCGGCCGGTGGGAGGGTTCGGACGCTTCGGGGTCTTCTCGTTCAACGGGAACAAGATCCTCACCACCTCCGGAGGCGGCGCCCTGGTCTCGGACGACGGCGACGCGATCGCCCGGGCGCGCAAGCTCGCCGCCCAGGCCCGAGAGCCGGAGGTCCACTACGAGCACCTGGAGCTCGGCTTCAACTACCGCCTCTCCAACCTCCTTGCCGCGGTCGGAAGGGGACAGCTCCGGGTGCTGGAGGACCGGGTGGCGGCCCGAAGGCGAACCTTCGAGCTCTACCGCGAGGCCCTCGGCGACCTGCCGGGAGTCGCAGTCCTGCCCGAGGCGCCGGACGGCCGCTCGAACCGATGGCTCACCTGCATTCAGGTCGACCCGGCGGCCTTCGGCGCCGACCGCGAGGCGATCCGGCGCGCCCTCGAAACCGAGGACATCGAGTCACGCCCGGTCTGGAAGCCCATGCACCTCCAGCCGGTCTTCGCCGAGTGCGAGACCGTGGGCGGCGCGGCCGCGGAGGCGATCTATGACCGGGGCCTCTGCCTGCCGAGCGGCTCGAGCCTCTCGGACGAGGACCGAGAGCGGGTGGTCGAGGTGATCCGAGGGCTCCGGGATTGAGCACCGTCGGCGCGCTCGAAGGCCGCGAGCCGATCGAGACGCCGGAACCGGCGCGCGAGCGCTTCTATCGGCGCCTGGCGGAGCGGGTGGCCGGGATGTCCGACGAGGAGGCGAGCTCCTGGATCGCGGAGCACGCGCTGTTCTCCTTGGCCGGGCGCGAGGAGCTGCGGCCAGGCGTCCGGGACCGGCTCCGCCGGCGACGACAGGAGGTGGCCGCCTACAACCTCTACGCCGTCTCCCGCTTCCAGGAGATCGCCGAAGCCCTGGCCGGGCTGCCCCTCTGTGCTCTGAAGGGAATCTATCTCCAGGGCACGGTGTACCGGGGGGACCCGGAGAGCCGCAAGCTGTCGGACGTCGACCTCCTGGTCCCCGCCGAGCGGGTCGAGGAGGCGGTCGCCCGACTCGCCGCGCTCGGTCTCGCCGAGATCCCCACCTCGCGGCGGCTGCGAGACGTCTCCCACGAGCGCGTGCTGATCGACGGGCGGCTGACGGTGGAGATCCACAGCCGGCTGGGCATCAAGCACGGCTGGGCCTCCACCTGGGACGACGTCGCGCCCCGGCCGGAGAGAGTCCACGACCGGGCGGTGTTCGCCCTCGACCGGGAGACCACCCTGGTCCATCTGGTGAGCCACTTCGTCAAGCACCGGCCGTTCTCCCGCCTGATCTGGGCGGAGGACATCCTGCGCTGGATCGACCGCGGCGTGGACGGCGGGCGGGCGCTCGCCCGGGCCCGGGACCTCGGGGCCGAACGGAGCGTGCTGGCCGGCCTGCGGATCCTGCGGCGGGCGCTGGGACCTCTGGGCCTTCCGGGCGCCGAGACCGCCTCCCTGAAGCCCGCCGGCCGCCTCTGCGTGTGGCTCAACGAGCGCCTGCTCTGGCGGGACCTGGCGGCGGATCCCTGGTCGGCCGGGCCGGGCGGAGCCATCGGGCGGACTCTCTCGGTTCTGCTCCTCGCCGACGGCATGGCCGACCGGGGACGGTTCCTGCGAGCCAAGCTCTCCGAGGTCCGGCGCCTGTGAGCCCCCGGAGAGAGCGGAGACGGGAGCCCTTCTCCGAGGCCGAGCGGCTGACCGCCGCGGCGATGACGGGGGACCCGCTCGCTCTCGAAGAAGCGATCCGCCGTGTGGCCTCGGGCGAGCTGGCGGTGGAGGAGATCGGCGCCCGGGCCGCCGTCCTCCTGGCTCACCGGGCGGCGCGCGCGGAGCCTTCCCTCGAGCCCCCCCTCCCCCTGCGGTCCCTCCGGGCCCGGGCCGCGGCCCTCTGGCTCCTGATCGAGCGGAGCCTCCGGAGCCTGGGCGGGGCGCTGGCGGCGGCGGACGTGTCCTGGGCACCAATCAAGGGGGCGGACCTCGCGACCTGCGTCTACGCCGCTCCCGATCTCCGCCCCATGGCCGACGTCGACCTCCTGGTGCGCGAGGCCGAGTACCCGGCGGCCCGGCGCGCCCTCGAGCGTGCCGGCTGGACGAGCGGCGTGCCGGGCGACCGGTTCGACCGCTTCGTGGCCGAGGAGGGCTCGGCCTGGACCGCCGTCCACGAGGCGTTGCCGCTGCCGGTGGAGCTTCACCTGCGGCTCTGGGGATTCGCGCCGGCGGGACTCGGCGACGCCCTCCTCGCGCGGGCGGCACCGGATCCGGAGCTGGGTCCCGCCGGCCGCCGGTTGCGGCTGGCCGACGCGTTCGTGCTGGCGGCTCTCCACCCCTGGCTCCACCTGCCGCCCCGGAGGCTCGGCGGCTGGTGGGAGGTCCGGGCGATCCTGGAGGCGGGCGGCGAGGCGCTGGTTCCGGAGATCCTCGCGGTCGCCGGCGAGACCGGCCTCGAGCTCCCGGTGCTCCTCTCGGCCGCCCAGGTGGAGACCCTGTGGGACGATCCGCGGGCCACGGCGCTCCGCGGCCTCCTGACCCCGCGGCTCCGCGCCGCCGAGCGCGCGGCGGCCCACCGGGCCCTTCGCCGGAGCCCGAACGAGACCTCGATCGAACGGCTGGCCCTGGCCCGGCTGCTCGCCGGACGGTCCAGCCGGAGCGGTCTCCGGCCGATCTACCGTCGCCTGTGGGCCCACCCGGGAATCGTGGAACGCCTGACGCCCGCGGCGTGGAGCTGGCCGCGGCGGCGGGCGGTGCACGTCCTCCAGTGTCTTCACCTGTTGCCGGCGCCGCGGGCCGACTGGTGGCGGGCGCCCACCCACGGCCACCGGGCGCCGCCGGACCGTTCGTAGCCCCATGCGCCGTTCGCCCGGCCGACGCAGAGGTCGGCCGCTTCAACCAGCCGAGCCCCTCCGCTACGGCAATCCCAGATTGAAGCGGCCGAGCTCTGCCTCGGCCGACCGGGCCGAAGGCCCGACCCTGCCGAG